>NZ_JACJOT010000001.1:300000-413992 GCF_014695715.1 Microcoleus sp. FACHB-68 | reverse complement strand
GCCGGTTTTCGGTTGATGTGACCCACTCGCAGAACCGTTCCCAAACGTTGGCGCTTTCGCGGCGTTGGAGAGTTGTGGTCATTTGTTTATGATTGCTATTGATTTTTCGAGGTGCGCGGTAGTGTTTTTTCTACCTTAATATATAGATTACCCTCTATATTGAGTTTTGTAAAGTAATTTAATCAAAATTTTATTTTGTGCCGGCGAGCGGTTGGCCGGCTGCTTTTGAGAGAGGTTTAGGAATATGCCGGCCCAGATGCCAGATCGCGCTCGCCTTCATTGACTGGGAAATACTCTTTGGCTCAAAGCATTCAGCCCCCTCACCATCAGCCTCATCAGCTATATCTGACTCTGCGATTGCCCTGAAGCCCTCTGAGTGAATCACAAAAATATTTCTGACTAAGAACTGTAATGGGAAATACTCTTTGGCTCAAAGCATTCAGCCCCCTCATCATCAGCCTCATCAGCTATATCTGACTCTGCGATTGCCCTGAAGCACTCTGAGTGAATCACAAAAATATTTCTGACTAAGAATTGTAAGCAGCCAACAATTAATACAACTTGAGAATTCCAGCCTCACGAGCCGGTGCTTTAAAATTGTAAAATTAAGAGAGAGTAGATTCTCTCAAATTGTAAACTTTTTTAATTGCTTTCATGAATAAAGTAAAGTTGGATACACAAACCTTATTTTTATAACTATCATAATAATGAATGATCAAAGGTCAGGAGTAATTTTTATGTTTGCAAATCTTAAACTTAGAGGCCGTATATTTACAGGATTTTCAATTCCTGTAGTTTTGGGCCTTGGATTTACTGGACTGGTTTTCTTCACAGGTAGTCAACTTTTAGAAGTACTTAAACTAGCCGAAACAACGCAGGACATTGTTGTACAGACAGATATGATGGTTTTGAGAACTTCCATGATGGCTCGACAAATGAGGGGCTATCTACTCGTCAAATCTGAAGAACCTCTCAAAGAATTTAGAAAACAAAAGCAACTTTACGATGTGGCTGCTAAGGCTTCAAAGGAGCTGATGAAACAGCGAGAACAGCAACAAACTTTTGAAGAAATGAATCGCTTAGGCGAGCAATATTATGCCTTGTGCATAGAAACTTTTCGTTTAAAGGATGCCGGTCAGCACAATCAGGCGGTTAACCTTTACCTAAAAGAGTCTAAAGAAATAATAGACAAGCTTGATGACCTGGGTGATAGATTAAACCAAGACGAGCGAGAAATCTTAGAATACTATACCCGAAGTGCATCTAATGCTATCCAATTTTTGATCTTAGCGGCTGTGCTAACCGCACTGTTATCTTTTGTGCTTTCCAGCGCTGCTGCCTATCTAATCTGGGGAACCATTGCCAAAACGAATCGAACGATGAATCAAACAGCCAATACAATTGCCACTTCTTCAACACAAATTGCAGTGTCAGTAGAGCAACAGGAGCGCAATGCCTCACAGCAGGCAACTTCTGTGAATCAAACCACCAGCACCATGAATGAGCTAGGTTCCTCCTCAAGAGCAACTGTGCAACAAGCAGAGTCATCAGCCGAAACTGCGCGTCAAGTTTTAAAGTTAGCAGAATCATCCGTAGCCGGAGCCACTCAAGTATTAAACCTAGCAGAGAATGGAGCAACGGGAGCGCGTCAAGTTTTGTCTTTAGCAGAGGGGGGAACTCAGACTGTTGAGCGAACTTTAGAGGGAATATCAATTCTGAAAGACAAAGTTACCAACATTGCCGAACAAATTGGACGTTTGAATGAGCAGGCTCATCAAATTAGCAGCATTACGAATATCGTCAGCGATTTAGCCAACCAAACAAATATGCTAGCCCTTAACGCAGCAGTGGAAGCCGTACGGGCGGGACAACAGGGCAAAGGATTTGGTGTTGTCGCCACAGAAATTCGCAAATTAGCCGATCAAAGTAAAAAATCAGCAGATAAAATTAATGGCTTAGTTTTAGGGATTCAAACAGCTATTAATTCTACCGTTATCGCGACAGAAGAAGGACGGAAAACAGCTCAGGAAGGTATAAAACTTTCTCAAGAAACAGCGGAGGCGTTCAATCAAGTAACTCAAGCGATTAACGAAATTATTTTACAATCTTCTATGGGAGTAGCTGAAGCAATCAATACGATTGTTTTATACAATCAAAAAAACTCGCTGGAAGCGATGGAGAATGTAGTGGTAAACAATCAACAAATTTCTTTAACAGCTAGACAGCAAGCAGTTGCGATTGAACAAGTCATTGAGGCGATGAGTTCTCTCAATCAGGGAGCTGTGCAAACGGCTAGTGGGTTGGCTCAAACCAAAATAGGAATTCAAAAACTTAATGAAGCGGCTCAGAGTCTTAAAGCAGCGGCGTAAGAATTTTAGATTTAAGCTTACTTTGAATATTCATTATCTAAAATTTCCAGGTTAAAAGGAGGATAAACCGTTAATTAACATAAAATTAATCGGATAGGAAAAACTTCTAAAACCTACTTTAATCAATCAAGAAAATGTCAAAAGAATTAGCCAAAAAATCTACAAGGCTGACTCAAATATTGCCTTTAAGTTTGGGAACTATATTTGGTCTGATGCTACTCGGTGGATTAGCTTTTAAAATTAGTACAAACACTTTAGTTTCGTCGGTCGATTTGGTAACCCATACTTATCAAGTCAAAGAAGACTTGAAAGACTTGGAAAAGATTTTAATTGATGCTGAAACAGGACAACGAGGGTTTATTATCACAAATCAAGAGAATTTTTTAGATCCTTACAATCAGGCAAAGCAAAAGTTAAATACTCGATTTTCTAAAATTAAAAATTCCATAAAAGCTAATCCGAATCAACTCAAAAAACTCAGTGAGGTTAGAAAAATAGCCGATCAAAAAATGGATGATTTAGCTACCAATATATCTTTAAAAAGAACCGGCAAGGAAAAAGCCTTAAAAGCTTTAATTTTGTCGGAAAATAGCAAAAATATTATGAATAATTTTAGAGAAAAAACTGCTGAAATGATTGAAGCTGAAAATCAACTTTTAATCAAAAGGCAAAGAACAGCCAAACAAGCTGAGAAATGGGGAAACCTTACCTCTTTAGCAAGTCCTGTTGTGGGTATAATATTTTGCTCATTTATTTTATTTTTTACGACTCGACGAGTTGTACAGCCACTGGATGTAGTAGCAAGTTCAATCGCTAGGTCTTCTGGCGAAATTTCGCTTGCAGTCGAGCAACACGAACGGATTGCTCAGCAACAGGCTGCTTCGGTTAATCAAACCAGTACGACTATGAATGAATTAGGTGCATCCTCAAAAGCAACAGTTGAACAAGCCCAATCAGCGACAGAAAATGCGCGTCAGGTCTTCAGGTTAGCAGAATCATCAGTAGTAGGGGCTACACAGGTATTAAACCTTGCAGAAGATGGAACCACCGCAGCCCGTCAAGTTTTATATTTGGCAGAGGGAGGAACCCAAACAGTTGAGCGTACCTTAGAGGAAATATTTATCCTCAAAGAAAAAGTCAGCAAGATCAGTGAACAAATTGGGCGTTTGACCGAGCAAACGAATCAAATTGGCAGCATTACGAACATCGTCAGCGATTTAGCCAATCAAACAAATATGCTTGCTCTCAACGCGGCGGTGGAAGCTGTACGGGCGGGAGAACATGGTAAAGGATTTGGGGTGGTAGCCACAGAAATTCGTAAATTAGCCGACCAAAGTAAGAAATCAGCCGATAAAATTAATACCCTCATTTTTGGGATTCAGTCGGCAATCAGTTCCACAGTTATGGCCACGGAGGAAGGCCAAAAAACTGCTCAGGAAGGCATCAAACTGTCTCAAGAAACGACCAAGGCGTTTACGAATGTTACTCAAGCGATTAATGAGGTGATTTTAAAATCTTCTCAAGGAGTTGCTGAGGCAATCAATGATATTGTTTTGCACAATCAAACAACCGCGCTGGCGGCAATCGAGGATGTGGTAGTGAGCCTTCAACAAATTTCCCTGACTGCTAGAGAGCAAGCAAATGCTATTGAGCAAGTCGTTGATGCCATGAGCAGTTTAAATGAGGGAGCAGTTGAGACAGCCAGCGGCATCACGCAAACTAAAGTGGGGATTCAAAAGCTCAACGACGCTGCTTACGATCTCAAAGCAGTTGTGTAGGGATGATAGATTTTAAATAACTTTGGGGATCTAAAATCTATCATTCCCAAGTCATTTAACCGGGAGGCCATTTCATGTGGCGTCCACCCAGAATATGTAAATGCAGGTGATCAACTGTTTGGCCCCCATCATCGCCGTTGTTAATGACGAGGCGAAAACCATTACTTAAACCGGCCTCCTCGGCAACTCGCTTAGCAATTAACAGCAAATGCCCCATCAGCGCGTGATCTTCTGAGGTCGCATCAGCAAGTTTAGGAATCGGTTTCTTGGGAATTACCAGCAGGTGCACCGGCGCTTGCGGGTGAATGTCTTTGAAGGCAAGGCACAAGTCATCTTCATAAACAATATCCGCTGGAATTTCCTTACGAATAATTTTGCTGAAAATAGTTTCTGTGGTTTCACTCATGCAGATATTTCCTTGATTGTGCTATATGCCATCCTAAGGGCGTAAGGCATTTGAGTAAACTACTTTTTGTTAATAAAGATTGCGAAGATTTTGCTCAGTTGTGAGGGAGTGGGTAGAGAATGATAGCGTTATTATGAATGCTGGTGGTTGCCTAGCTCGTGATAAATGATTTGTGAGCTTTTTTAAAAAATACAAATTCCAGAACGATAATTTTTAGCAATTTCAGGAAGATTAAAGTGCTTGCGAGAGTTTGGAGTGCATCGCTGGTTGGCATCGACGCCGTTAAAGTAGGCGTAGAAGTTGATGTGTCGGGTGGCTTGCCGGGAATTGTGGTGGTGGGGCTGCCAGATACTGCAGTGCAAGAGTCGAAAGAAAGAGTCAAGGCGGCGCTGAAAAATGCCGGCTATGCCTTTCCAATGCGGCGAATTGTGATTAATTTAACACCGGCAGATTTACGAAAAGAAGGGCCAATCTTTGATCTACCGATTAGTGTGGGGATTTTAGCCGCTTCTGAGCAAATTAGTGCCGAGTTATTGGGAGATTATTTATTTTTGGGGGAAGTTTCCCTGGATGGCAGTTTGCGTCCCGTTGCCGGCGTGTTGCCCATTGCAGCGGCTGCCCAAAGGCTAGGGATCACCGGCTTGGTTGTGCCGGCGGCAAACGCCCAGGAAGCGGCGGTGGTGCAAGGGATATCGGTCTACGGGTGCAAGCATCTGGCTGAAGTGGCAGACTTGCTCAATAATCCAGAACGCTACGTGCCGGTGAAACTGGATGGGTTAAAAGAATTAGCGACAGCGCAATTTGCCGGCCCTGACTTAAAGGATGTTAAAGGTCAAGTCCACGCCCGCCGCGCCTTGGAAATTGCCGCTGCCGGTGGTCACAATCTCATCTTTGTCGGGCCACCGGGAAGCGGTAAAACGATGCTGGCACGACGGTTGCCAGGAATTTTGCCGCCGCTATCGTTTCAGGAAGCCCTGGAAGTCACGCAAATTCATTCAGTTGCCGGTCTTTTAAAAAATAGAGGTTCCCTCGTCAGCGATCGCCCCTTCCGCAGCCCCCACCACTCCGCCTCTGGCCCTTCCCTCGTCGGCGGCGGCAGTTTCCCAAGACCTGGAGAAATCTCTCTCGCCCACCGGGGGATCTTATTTCTCGATGAGTTAACCGAGTTTAAACGCGATGTTTTGGAATTTCTGCGCCAGCCATTAGAAGATGGTTACGTTACAATCTCGCGTACACGGCAATCTGTGAGTTTTCCCGCGCAATTTACCTTAGTTGCCAGTACAAATCCCTGCCCGTGCGGCTATTTTGGCGATTCAATTCAGGCTTGTACGTGTACGCCCCGGCACCGAGAGCAATACTGGGCAAAGCTTTCTGGGCCTTTGATGGATCGCATTGACTTGCAAGTGGCGGTCAACCGGCTCAAACCTGAAGAAATTACGCGCCAACCCACAGGTGAGGAATCTGCGCCAGTGCGAGATCGGGTGAGGGCAGCACGGGAACGCACCCGTGATCGCTTTAAAGAAGACCGAACGGTGGGTTGCAATGCCGAAATGCAGTCACAGCATTTGCGCCGGTGGTGTCAGCTAGAAGATGCTAGCCGGAATTTATTAGAAGGCGCAATTCGTAAGTTAGGTCTTTCGGCGCGGGCAACTGACCGCATCCTGAAAGTGGCAAGAACAATTGCAGATTTGGCGGGGGATGAGAACTTGCAAACTCCCCATGTAGCTGAAGCAATTCAATATCGCACAATTGACCGAATGCAGTGAGAGTGAGTGCTGAGGGCTGAGTTTTAAACCGGCTCTTGATAGTAAGTGAAAGAGTCTGTTTTGGTATGAGATATTCTTGTAAGCCGGTAAAAATAAAAAGCATCACGCTTGTTGTCAAATGTGATGCTTTAGTTTTTCCAAATAAAAGTGAATTAAAAAACTTCACCTTTAGCAAATTTGAGCAGAGTTAACTTCAACTTGCTCCGCCAAAACCCTGGCAATTAAAACCGGCTCCAATAAATTTGGAGGATACCCAACCTGCTAATTGCTGCTCACCATTGGGTAATTCCGCCCTCGTAATATACAACCAGTGCCAAGCCTCTGTATTAATTGGGGCGCTGTTTCTTCTCGCCACCCGGACTTTTGCGCCTTTGGGGATGCTGCCGATCACCGGGTAAACTACCCCCGGCCCCTCTCGAACCGCTAGAGGGGTAGTTTGGGTTGTGACATTCGCACAGTAGTCCGCAATTAAAACCGGCTCTGGACTGCCGTTTTGACCGGCTACAGCACCCGTCCCCAAACCCATCACAGCCAATGAAAGCCCTGCTGCTAATGTTAAGGATTTTCTCAACTGATTCATCTTTCTTAATTGTTACTCGCTAAGGTTCCAAATTTAGCCGGCACCCATATTGTCTTTGAGTTTGCATAATCTTACTCAAACAATTTTTAAATCCCTCTATTCTTTAACTTTTTTTCCCATTGTTCTTTTGTACAATACCAGCCATAGCTAGGGACGCTTTCTCGATTTTGGATGTTTTAGAATGATGGGCGAGTCGCTTGTTTAGGTTTTGATAGTTTAGAAGCTTGGATTTTCAACTAATAGCAATTTCCTCAACCAAACTTTTTATTGTTGAAAATAATGCAAATTCACAGCAAAATCTGTTCGGATAGCATCCGTTTAATCATTTTATTTTCCTCACTCCGGGCGGTAGCCGGCCTACCGCCGATTTGACGTTGAGCTTTAGCCGGCAGTCTCACCATCGCCCCCGGATGATTCTGATGTGAGCGATACCCGACCGGCACCTGTTTTTTTTCTGCGTTCCTGGGGCACCGTCTCAGATTCTAAGGCAGACGAGGACACTGCGATCTCAGATAGATTACGAGAAGTGTGCAAGCGGAAACCCATTTGTTGCAGGTAATCCCACCCCCTTTGCATTGCTACAGGTCGGTCTATTTGAGTGGAGATCCACTCGGCCACTTTCCGGCTATTCCATAACCCACCATCAGGGGCCGGCCCATGCAAAGCTTGCCACAATTGAGCTTGCTGATCCTCAGACAGCAACGGTTCGCCACCCGGATTTTCGTGCCGGCGATCTCCGAGTCCTTCTGGCCCAAGTTGGTTGTAGCGGCGAACAATTTTGCGAATCCAATCCAAGCTATAACCCGTTACCTGCGCGACTTCTTGGGTCGTTTTTCCAGAAGCCAACAGCCACACAATTTGATAATGACTGCGTTCGACGGGATCTTTAGCTTGGCGGTATCGCGTTTCGAGTTCAGTTGCGTTGAGGAGCGGTTGAATGATTACACGTTTAGGCATATTTGCGAATCGCACCTTCAGTGATGTAATGAGTTTACAGAAATTAGCGGGAAATCTAAAATCTCAATACTTTATGCCGGTGGAGCGCAGACTGCAGGGCAACTCACCGTTGCCATATAATCAGGGGCAAGCTCGAAAATGTGGTCTGAGCCTGAAAATCCTATAACGGTTAATTAAAAGCTGATTTGCTGATCAGCAAGCTTTGCGCTCAACAAGATTAAGGAGGAAACGTTAACTGTGGACATTATCGAGATTCTTCAGCAAGACTATCAAAGATTTCCCCTTGACCAAACTTACAGTATTTATGATAAAAATGTTTACTTTAAAGATCCGCTTAACGAGTTCCGTGGTGTGGAACGCTACCGGCTGATGATCGGTTTTATCAAGACTTGGTTTATTGATACCCAAATGGATGTGCACGATATGCAGCGTGCCGGTGACACGATTGAAACCCGCTGGACACTTAGCTTTAACGCGCCGGTTCCCTGGAAACCCCGGATCGCCATTCCCGGTAAGAGTGAGTTAAAACTCAACGCTGAAGAATTGATTATTTCTCACATTGATTATTGGAACTGTTCGCGCCTTGATGTTGTAAAGCAGTTGTGGCCAGGAAAATCCGCTAAGGTTAATTAATGTAAAAACTTCTCAGGAGTAATTTGACTGGGATCTGTGAATTGAGGGGTTAATCACTCAACAAATTGCGAGTGCAGATGGAAAATGGAGGAGTGATGCCGCATCCACCGGCACCGAGGAACGCAAAATTCCTAAATGCCTAACAGGGATTGAAATCACCCTTCAGCCAGACCTGTTGCCGGCGAAAACCCGCTAAATTAAATAAATGTAAATAATTCTCAGGCGGGGTTAAACGATTCATGCGCGTAATATTGATGACCGGCAAAGGAGGCGTAGGCAAAACCTCCGTAGCAGCGGCTACAGGCTTGCGTTGTGCTGAACTCGGCTATAGAACCCTTGTGCTGAGTACCGATCCTGCTCACTCCTTGGCAGACAGTTTTGACCTAGAACTGGGCCACGAGCCGCAACTGGTGCGCCCCAACTTGTGGGGGGCAGAACTCGATGCGCTGATGGAGTTAGAAAGCAATTGGGGTGCGGTGAAGCGTTACATCACCCAAGTTCTGCAAGCGCGAGGACTTGATGGCGTCCAGGCTGAAGAGTTGGCCATTTTACCGGGCATGGATGAGATTTTTGGCCTAGTCCGGATGAAGCGTCATTACGACGAGGGTGAATTTGATGTGCTGATCATTGACTCAGCACCCACCGGCACAGCATTGAGATTGCTGAGTTTACCGGAAGTCAGCGGCTGGTATATGCGCCGGTTTTATCGCCCACTGCAACAAATGTCAGTTGTGCTGCGCCCTTTGGTTGAACCGTTTTTTAAACCTCTTGCCGGTTTTTCCCTGCCTGACAGAGAGGTGATGGATGCGCCTTATGAGTTTTATGAACAAATTGAAGCACTAGAAAAAGTTCTCACAGATAATACTCAAACATCTGTGCGCTTAGTCACCAATCCAGAGAAAATGGTGATTAAAGAGTCACTTCGTGCTCATGCCTATTTAAGTCTTTATAACGTCGGCACAGATTTAGTCGTAGCAAACCGGATTATTCCTGAATCTGTAACCGATCCTTTCTTTCAGCGCTGGAAAGAAAACCAGCAGCAATACCGGCACGAAATTCACGAGAATTTTCACCCGCTGCCGGTTAAAGAAGTTCCCCTTTATTCCGAAGAAATGTGCGGCTTAGCTGCCTTAGATCGCCTGAAAGAAACGCTGTATGCGGATGAAGATCCGACTCAGGTTTACTACAAAGAAACCACCCTGAGAGTGGTACAAGAGAATAATCAATACAGCTTAGAGCTTTACTTGCCTGGAATTCCTAAAGATCAAGTTCAACTGAATAAGACGGGGGATGAATTAAATATCCGAATTGGCAACCACCGGCGCAATTTAGTGCTGCCGCAAGCATTGGCTGCCCTGCAGCCTGCCGGTGCCAAAATGGAAGATGATTATCTCAAGATTCGCTTTACTGAGGTGGCAAAGGTTTAGCCGGCGAAGTGAAAGGGTGTATGAGTTTTAAACTGGGCGCTTCTATTGCCGCATTTTACACAGGGAAACCGGCTGGAGGAAAGTTTTTAAAAGGGGCACCTGTGTTTGCGGCGGGGGCGCTGGTGGTGTGGGATGTAGATATTCTCCAGCAAGAAGTTGTGAGAGTTTATCGCATTAATCATTTTAGCTTATTACACCAGCGCTTAACTCATTTGTGTTTATCTGAGGTAAAAAAATCGGATTCAGGCAAATTGACTAATTTTTCATTTTGACTCAACTGTAATATTCCAAGCATCTAAAGTAATCCCAACCGTTTGCTCAAGCAAAGTCAGGGCATTTAAATAATCAATTTTAGCGGCTAACTCTGCATTTCTTGCTTGCGCTAAATCATTTTGAAAATTGACAATATTAATAATATTTGATCTTCCGAATTTCAGCTTTTCTTGTTCTATACTCAGTTGCTTTTCAGATAACTCTCTAGCGCGTTGGGCAAGTTCCACTTGTTTGAGCTTCAAGTTAACATCTCTGACTCTATCCGTTACTTGAATTTCTAAACTTTCTCTTACATCATTCAAGTTATTTTCAGCTTGAAGCCGGTTAACTCGACTTCGCTGATACCTTTGTTCGACTGTTAAATCGCCAAATTCTCGGCTGAAAGTCAAGCCGGCTCTCACGTCTGTTGTTTTATCGACTCCTGTATTTGCGACATTGCCATAGGTTGCATTAAAATCTAAATTCCACTTTCGATCATTTTCTGCGACTAAAAGCACAAATTTAGAGATATCTACAGCAAGTGCTGAGCGTAAAAAACTGGGATTGTTGGTAAAAGCAAGTTGGTTTAAATTTTTTACATCCGGCGGTGTTGCAGGTAACGAAGAAGGTTCGGCTGCTAAAATATTGGTATTTCGCTCAATGTCGAGAATTTGAATCAGTGCCAATCTTGCGCCATCACGATCATTCTCAGCAGCTAATAAACTGACTTGTCGGCTGGCAACATTTGTCTCACTGGGAAAAATATCCACTGGCGCAACTCTGCCGGCATTAATTAATACCTGTAAGTTTTCCAATTGCTGTTGAGCAATTTCTAGAGAAACTCTTTCGATTTTAACGCGCTCCTGAGCTTGTAGTAAGCTTCTGTAAGCTAAAATAGCATCGGTTATAATATCGATCAATGTTGCTTTTAAAAATAAAATATTAGCTTGTTCATTCAAACGAGCAATATCTATAGAAGCTCGGTTAACTTCAACGCCAAATCCCCTTAAAAGCGGTTGATTAAAATTGAGCTGGAGATTTTGCCCAAGTCTGCCGCCATCATTGAAATCATTATCAAAGTTATTCGCTGTTAAAGCGCGTCCCGTGCCATTCCAGCCAAAACTCAAGTTTCCACCGGCAGGAAGGGTAACAGAAACCGTTGCCCCCACATCCAAACCGCCTGATTTGCTTGTGCCGGCACCCACCCTTTGACGATCTAATGCGATGGAAATTGTGGGGGTAAAGTTCGGGACAAACTTATCTTCTTCAACAACTAAATCTTGTCTTTGTACAATTCTTTCTAAATAAGCGTTTTTAATATCTCGATTATTCTGCAAAGCCAAAATTACAATATCAGAAACCGTTAAAAGAATCCCCTGCCCGTCTGTAACGGATGGTTGTTGTGCCGGTTCTTGTTTCGTTTCAGTCTGTAAATCCGCTCTTTTTTTACTTTCCAAATTATTTGTCGGTGAAATGGAGCTAAATGTTGGCAAGGGAGACTGCTGAAATTGGGTGGAAATTTTTGCAGGGAAATTCAGGGATTGAGAACGATTTACAGAGGCTAAAGTATTAATCGGCTTTTTCCATCCAAATTTTTTTATCTGACTTAAAGAATTATTCTTACCTGTTTTTAATGCAAAATTTTGATAATTTGAAGGTTGAAGTGCCGACGCAGGTAGAGCAATTGGTTGCTTCTGGTGAACGTTAGGAAGTGGAGGATTATTTTGAGTTGAGATTTGAGAAGATATTAACCGCTGATTGTTTTTAACTTGAACAGGGTTAATCTTTGCAGAGGTTGCCGGCTCAACTAATTTACCTTTAGCAGTCGCTTTGACAGTTAAAAAAGGTTTAAGTGCAAAAGCTAGAATACAAACCCAGCCCACAGTAGAACTCACGAGTGTGAGAATGCGAAACATTCTGTCTGGAGTGAAGGGAAATGAACGCTGTTTGGGATCTGGCTCGTTGGAGGTAGGATGCGGGGGTTGATACATAAGCGCAAGAGTGTTTTTTTTTACCCGCAGATGGGTTAAGGGTTGAGGTGATTTAGTTTGTATTTTTATTGGGTATTTTTTAAATTTATGGCTGATTTTTACTCAGAACGTAATGCTTTAACGGGATCGAGCCGGCTGGCGCGGATAGCCGGCATAAATCCTGCGCCGACTCCGACTAACAGTGCTGATCCTAATGCTAAAGCTGCGGTGCCGGTTTCAAATTCGTAAGGCAGTGTAAACGTCTCAGCCACCACAACGGTTAACCCGTGTACTGTTACAATTGCTACAATTCCCCCGACTAAACTTAAAATCGCTGCCTCTAGAATAAACTGCAACATAATATCTTGCTGAGTTGCCCCAATTGCTCGCCTCAAACCGATTTCTGGGGTGCGCTCCATCACCGCTGCGATACTAATATTAGCAATTCCAACGCCCCCAACCAGCAACGAAATCGCCCCAACTGCTAGCAGCGCCTGGGAAACCAATTCCAGGGTTTTTTGCTGCTCTATAATGTCATCAACATTGTTAAAAGTCCAAAACTTCTGGCCTGGAAAACGCTGTTCCATGAGCTTCTTGGCTTGTTCTTCCATATCGGCCAAGTCTTCCATATTGTAAGGGCGTAGCCGAATGACTCCAATATCGCGGCTACCCGTCAGGGCGCTGTAAACCGACATCGGCATCAGCAGTTGTCCCGTCGGTTCATCCTCGCTCACCTTGGTTGGCACTACCCCCACGACAATATAAGGCCGGCTATCAGCATAGATACGTTGATTGACCGGATCTTCACCTTGAAACAGTTTTTCTACCAGAAATTCATCAATCACTACCACAGGACGGTAGCTGGCAAAATCCGCAGGATTGAAAAACCGGCCTGCGACTAATTGCCGGCCTGATGTGAGCAAGTAGTCTTGAGAAACCGCCTGCATAGAAGGCGTTGCTTCCTCTCCCTGAAACACCGTTTTAGAAGAACCGGCCCACTCTGTCGCACTGATCGCCTGCAAACCCATGATTCGCTGGCGTAAAAATTCCATATCTTCCAACTTCAGATTGATACGCTGCCGGGAGGCAGGGTTCCACTGGGGGACAACCCCAACTTGAGGCGCATCGCGTTCTGCAAGTTGCTGTTGGATCACTGCTTTGCTAATGCTGCCTACTTGAAGTGTGGCGCTGACAGCAGCTACTCCCATGAACACTCCCAGCGTTGTCAGGGCGGAACGCAAGGGGTTGCCGCGCAACGAGTTGCAAGTGAGGGCGAGGAGATCGAAAGGGGCGAGGCTCATGTCGATTTTAGAGTTGGGCGGTTACTTTCTATTTCTCGTTTTTCCCTTGCCATTTTTAGCTTTCGGGGGTTCTACTTCGGGAGCTACCGGCATTCCAGCCTCCAAAGCAGCCTCTGGCGGAGGCAGCACGACCTGGTCGCCCGGTCGCAGTCCAGATTTGACCTCCACCGTAACCAACCCCTCTAAACCCAGCTTAACAGGCCGTTTCTGAGCTTTGCCTTGAGTGTCGCGCACCCAGACAAACGGTAATGGCCCATCGCGCTGGATTGCCTCCGTATCCAAAACCACGACATTTTGCCGCGCCTCCAACACGATTTCCACATTCACCTGACTGCCTGGAATCAGCTTACCGCTGGGAGTGCTCAGCCGCACGGTTGCCGGCACGGTTGCTTGAGCGGATTCACCGCCTTCTTCCTGGCTATTTTGGGTGCCGGCACCGGCTAGGGGGGACAAACTCACAATCTGGCCGGTGAAGGTTTGCCCTTCCGGGCCAATCACGCTGATCCGGGCTTCTTGGTTCGGCTTCACTCGCGCCGCATTCAGAGTGGAAAGCTGAAGTTTTACGAATTCTTGGGAAGGATCGCCCAGGGTGAGCAAGTTATCGCTGAGGTTAACACCATCTCCTTCTTTAACGATGAGGTCGAGAATCACACCATTAATCGGGGCAATCACAACATTTTCTTGAAGTTTCTCTTCAATTTCTTGGCGTTCTAATTGTGCTTGTTGTAGTGCAATGGTCGTGGTGGCCACCTCTGCTTCAGCTTCCCGCAATGCAGCGGTGGCCTCTCGTTCAGAGGCTTCGGCTTGTTGCAATGTAGAGCGGTCTTCTTCGGCTTGGTCTTGAGATTCTTCTTCTATTTTTTGAATTTCTAACTGAAGGCGTTGTTGCTCAATAATATTGGTGTTCACTTGTGACTGTGCTTCGCGTAAAGAAGATTCAGCATTGCGAACTTTTTCTTCCTGATCTCGAAGTTCCGTTTTGGCAATGAAACCTCGACGATCTAATTCTTCAAGCTCCCGAAGTTCTCGCTGTGTGGATGCGAGGCTTTCTTTAGCATCAAGAACTTTTTGCCGGGTGCTTGCTAAGGCGAGTTGTTGTTTTTCGATCTCCAACTGCTGTTCGTTGAGACGAATTTGTTTTGTATTGTCGCGCCGGCTGACAATGTCCTGTAGTATCTTTTGGGCAGCGTTGAGCTGTGCAGTGGCTTCGAGAACTTTCTGCCGGTTATTAGCTAGGGTGATTTCCTGTTTCCGAATTTCCGCCTGCTGGGTGCTGAGGCTTGTCTGTCGTTCCGGGTTTCGCAACACGAGCAGTTGCTCCCCAGAATCAACGCGTTCGCCTTGTCGCACCAATACTTGAGCAACGGCACCTTCTAGGGGCGATTTGAGTGTCTGCTGACCCCCAAGTTCCACTGTGCCGCTCTCGTTGATTGTACTTTCAACGTTGTCTTGTTTAACGTCAATCAGACGCACCGGCACTGGATCGGCTGGCCGGTTGATAATTTGGGCATACATTAGCCAACCGCCGGCACTTGCTAGGGCTAAAACTGCTGACATCATGATCCATTTGATGCCGGCCTGGAACGTCTTTTTATCTTTTTGCCCCATTCTCAGCATTTTACTGGCTTTGTTTGCCGGATGTTGTCTATCATTTTGCTATCAATGATGCTTATTTGCCTGTATTGCGTTAGGTTTCTTTAGACAAAATTAAATTTAGGACGTTCAACTCATGGGAATTTAAAAGATATTTTTCTTTAAAAAGCTTGTTCCTAAGCTCACTTAAACTATAACTTCTAAAAAGTACAAACGGGGCTTCATAATATTGGTTGCCAATGGGCAAAATGTTGCCGGCTGGGTAGAGGGCGCAGATATAGGCAGAGAGAATATCCCGAAACTGAGACTCTGTCGGTTCTTCTGGTTCATCTGCAAAATAATTTTTTAGCGATTCACCTGCAATAAAAGTAAATAAAGGCAGGGCGTAATATTGATCAAGTTGTTGGCTATTTTGCTCAAATCTTTGGGTTTTACTGGCTCCTTCTTTCAGCTTTTTAACGAATTCTATGGCATTTTTAATTGCAGATTGCAGACTTCCTGGGTAGGAGTTACTGTGACTAATGTATTGCATATTTTTCCACAATTTATCATTAGCAACGTGGGTAATTTCTATCAGCCGCATCAAGTAGGTTTCCTCTAAAGTCTTTTCTGCAATGGGCACAATTAACAACCCACCGCTCATGTAACCAAATTCGAGGTTGCCCAAATTTAACAACTGTTCTAAGCTATCTTTTGCTAATTGAGCAAACTGCCGGTTAAAAACCTCTTTGGCTTGCAAATAAGAAAGACTGCCGGCAAAGTTAGACTCGGCTTGATTCCGAACGACAAAATCTGCATTGCCGAGAAGGCGTTCCAAACTTGTATAAACTTGTTTTAAACGCATATCTTTGGGATTGAGGTGAGATTCTTTCTTCAACGCCTTGATTAAACTTGCCATTTGAGAAGAAAAGGTTTCTCCCGCTGCTGAAACGGATTTTCCTCCAACTGGTATCATCAAAAAGTTGTCTCGTCCAATACGTCCATATCCCTGAATCCTCGTCATGATTGAGGTTTTCAAGATTAGCAAAATATTTAATACATTTAATACACTTTCCTGCAAGGATAACTGAGAGGCATCTTCAAAATATGCCGCCTGTTCTCCTAAGTAAAAAATCAGGTTTTTTTCTTGTTGATCGATTTCATCATTTCCTCTACCCCGATAAATCACCTGAATGACTTCCATCAGGTTTTGCTCAATTTCAAACCGGCTGATTTCTACTAAAATATGTTTGGCTTTGGGAAAAGATAGCCCCCGACTTCCAGAAGCCGTCATAAATATGATTTTGACTTCGGTTTTATACTTATGAATTAATTCCTTTTCTTCTTCAGAGATATTGGCATGAATCTCTAGGTAATCTTGAGCTTTCTCAAACTCTCCTCGATGATTTTTGATTTTTTCAATAAGTTCTGACAATCTCATTTTATTTTGAATATAAACAATTATCTGACTTACATCAGAGCGATTTAATAAAAGTTCGATATCCGTTAAAATTTCTGCTTGTAAGTTTTTTGTTAAGTTATCTTCTTTCTTTAAACGCTCTTCTTCTCTAAATTTGTAAGACTCCACAAAAACTTTGTAGCTAATGTGCAATCGGCTGGCTGGATAAGAATTCGCATTGATCGCCGTTGCATCCCATCCTTTAAACTTAAATTGCTGGATTGAAAGTGCTTGATAGGGATCTGAAGGCGAGTTTTGCTCAAGATTTGCCGGCTCAACTTTTCTAAAATAGATTTTATCCGGTTCAGCCGATGTGTCTTCAAGATGTTGGGTGATCACATCTTTGTGAACAATGGAAGCATCGGCTATGATAATTTTGGTATTAAACCCATGTTGTGGGAGATTTAATTGATATTTAGATATAATCTTGGCAATGCCTTGTAAAAATTCAACACCGCCATCGTCGCCTGTGATTTCATCGATCATGATAAATAAATGCTTAATTCGGCTAGAAATTCCTTGCATTCTCGTGGAAATGACAGTTCCTTCTCGCTCGTTATAAGCATCTCTAAATATTTTCTCAAAATGCTTTAATGTATCCCCTGTATCAGTTTTTTTCAAAGACTGGATAGAAACAGTAGCGACGATATTAGTTGAAATTTGATGGGTTAGCAAGGTGTAAATCGCCTCACAAATGCTGTTGAGTACGCCTCTTGTTTTTTGTCCTGCATCTTGAATAACATCGTCTGCCGGCCTTTTAAGCCGGTTTAAGCGAGCATTTTTTCGATCAATGACGCGGCTATCAAGAAAATTAACTGAAAAATCACCCTGGATTGGATGATTCGCGAGATACTGGACAGTATAGCGACCAAATTGATTGTTATCTCTGATTAAATCAGCATTTGTGTTCAGACAAATTAACCGATCATCGCATAGCAATTGTGTCTCTTTGTCTTTAAACTTTTCGACAATATCTAAATTGACTTGTTTTCTAGGACTTACATAGAAAAATAAAAACCCTTCGTTTTTTATCTTTTCACTTTTTAAGAAATCAACAATCGCCGTGGTTTTGCCGATTCCGGGGTTGCCGGTTAAAAATATATAAGTTACAGGACTTTCCAGTTCTTTTTTTATCAATTCTGCATGAGCTTGTTTTAGGTTCATTGTGCCACTTAAACCTAGCTGCTGCTGAAGGTGTGCCGGCACTTCTCCGACGGAATTAAAAAATCTATCGACTTGTTCTTGATGAGACACACAAGTTATTCTATCAGATGGAATTGCTAAGAGAGAATCAACAAACTCTTTCCCTCGATCAAAACTTCCATAAACACTGCGTTTAATTTTATTTAAAACTGATAAACGGGCATCGTTAAGCTGTTTCGGGCTAGAATCATGCTTATAAATTTGATAACAAGTTTTTAATACTTCCAACTTTTCTCGATTTACTGATATGGCATTGATGCCACGATCACTGTATCCGACTGCGTTAAATATCACCGGCATTTCGTCTTTTACAATGCCGGTTTCTCGGAGAAATTCATAAAAGCTATGAGTGTAACCGGCAGCCTGGATTAACTTGGCGCTTTCCTTATCATGGTATTTAAAAGCTGTAAAATAACTTCTCAAATCTTCAGCAAAGTCTAACCCTAAACTTTCAGCGTCTATTCGCAGATTAGAAAATACACTTTTCGATTTTAAATAACTAATGTCTCTAATTAATAAGCGCCGGAGAATTTCGACATAATTTAAATCTTGAACATCTTCAGACGTTTTCACCGAAAATACTGATAAATCAACACAGAAAACTCTAAATTGTCGGCGATTTCGCAGTAAGATAAGGGTGTCGGCATTGACAAACTCTCCTTTCTTGCCTTGATCTAAATCTAGGTTAAAATATCGTTGTATGTAGTGTTCAATGTCATCCTCAGTAAGCTTCTCAAACTGCGACAGAACTTCTCTAAACCACTGAATGTTTGTCTTATTCTCATAGGTTCCAATGCTGTTATCGCCACAAAATTTGCACTGATAATACAGAATTTCTAGATGCCGGCTTTCAATCCACCCATTCGATTGGATGTACTCGCGGAAGAAATTCAACCCCGCCAGAAACCCTTTTTGCAGAAAAAATCCACTCCATTTCTCAGCCATCTGCCTTGCCAGCGGGTTGATAAAATAGCCATCTATCCGCTTGAGCATCTTTGCGAACTTTAGCTGTTGCAAATCTTGAGAGTACAAATCACCAAACTGGGACTTAATCTTGTTTTGTTTAATATAAGCCAAAATTCCAATATTGAATCCAACTTCAAATAAGCGCCCCAAATCTTCGGCAATTTTTGCTGTCATTTCTACTTATCTCCTGGTGCGTTTAAATATCTTCTGACTTCTGTTAAAAACGCTAGAAAATTAAAAGTCCCGTTTCCTGTCATGTGCTTAAAGAAAGAGCGCGCACCAACAGAATAGTCTCCGATCAGGTTATCGTAGGGATCTAGCTTAAAACTGATGGGCTGATTTTTCTTAGGAAATGCTTGGTAACGAGAAAAGTGAAATAAGCTTAAATACTGCAATATTTGATTTTTCAAGGCACCTTCAGAAATTAGCCCTTTACGGATATCTTCATCATCCAGAAGGTTTTGATAAATGTTGAGTAGAGTGGCATAAGAAATCACTCCGTTATAGTGGCGATCATCAGTAGAAATGGTAATCCCATTAAAGAGGTTGAAAAACACGACAGATTGCTTACTGTGAGCATCTACTAAAGCTGTCAGCTCCATTGTATCTTGAATATAGAGCGAGCTAACCTCAAGTTTTTCTGCCAGCTTCACGGCATAGTATTTATCAAAAAACATGGGGTAAATTTTGATATCAGTATAATCTGCTTTTAAATGACGGATCACATCTCTTGACATAAAAAAGAGTCCATCATCTTCCTCTCGCTGTGTCATGTGCAAGGTGCTGGAATAAGGCGCTTTGGCAATATATAAAAAGTGCCTAAATCCCATGTCATATAGCTTGTGAATTTCGTCGCTGATGGCTGTTGGTTCTGTGAACATCTGTTGAGAGTCGTAATTGGCAGAAAATGTCCTGAGTAACTGTATCCTGACACTGCCATCAGTTTGAGGCACTACCCCAACAATTTCTCCCATTAAGTTTGAGATTTTTTGAGAACTTCCCCATCTCCTATCGCTTTCCCGACTGGAAACGATAATGATGGCGAGTTTATCTATTTCAGGTGCCAGTAAGGGATCTGTGAAGCGAAATTTTTTAGGCAGCACAGAATAGAGAGAACTCATCGCATTTTTAATTTTAAAATTAAGACTTCGACTAATATCTATACCCTGAGCATTGGCGCGATGTTCTTGATTCAATAAATGAGACAAGACCATCGAAAAACCTAACATGAATGTTTCGATGGGTGAGTCGTCCTCCTTGTTGCTCACTTGCAGCCGTAAAATGGGGATAAATAACATTTTCTGCTTGTTTAATAGGAGTTTCATACAGATATAAACAAGCAAAGAGAAGGTAAATCGATAAATAAAAGCCGGCTGCGATTCTAGATTATTTCTCTCTAGACTATAGGGAAACGCAATTAACTTTCGCTTCTGGAACCCCTCTCCGTAAACTTTTCGGCATCTGTCGTCTTTTGATACTAAAAGCACCGGCAACCCTCTGACACCTTTTATATCATATTCCATGCTAAAACTTTGCTGATCGTCTGTAGAAAAATAGTGAACGTCAGTGATAGTAATGCTGGCAGGAAGTGTAATTAACGCATTTGTTCGGGTATGGGGTTTCTCAACAGAGATATATTTCAAGACTTGCTTAGAATTTCCTCTCAAAACCTCTTTAAAAAATGTGCCTCTATTACAAATGGTGTCAATGTCTCGCTCAAGCAGACTGGTTTTTACATAAATATGCAGGGGATATTCTTCTGTGGGGAAGGAAGTTTTGTGTTCTAGCAGATTTTTCAAAACCTGCTTTAACTTATTAATTTTGGATTTCACCTTGTATTTCTCAAAACCCCTTCTCATCCCCCGAAGCAGACTTTCTTTTGCTGCATCGTCAGATCCTCGCAAGATGAGGAGGGCTTTTTCAAAGCGTGGAATTGGGTTATATTCCAAATCCAAATTAGGGGTGTAATCGCTTGCAGATGCGTCAGCGCCGGCAAATACGAAGTAATACAAAAATACGGTCGTTAATACCTTTGTCGCAAAAGTTTTCCGCCTCGAAGGATCGGCCAATTCCGCTTGATGCAGCTTACTATTTGGATCAATTACATCTAAATAATAATCAAAGACACGTTTGCCCCCAAACGTCTGCACCGGCCCGCCAAATTTGAGCTTTAAACCGAAGATAAACTTCAACTCCCCTCGGTTTTCATCCTTACTTTCTCCCAAATAACCATCTATGATGGGAATGATCGGTAGCCGCTCAAATGCATCAGCACGCGAAAACCAATCTCTATAGTTTACGGACTCACCGGCATAACTGACTTGGTAATCCCCATCCGGTTTTTCCACATCATCAATATACTGATTGATCAACAACAAACGCCGGATCAGAACTTCTAAATAAATAGCACCTTCAGTATTCGTGTTGCTGCTGCCGGTGTTGATATTATCTCTGAGAAACTCCAAATAATGGATTTGTGCCTGCTTCTTGAGCTTCCCAAGCGTTTCTGTGTCTAAAATTCGCTTCAGCGTGTAAAAATCAGTGTTCTGATTGGCGACAAGATCCTCCAGAACATAACCCAAGTCTTCCCGTTCTTGTTCACTCGCGCCGGCAAACTGAACTTTGATATAATTTTCTAAACTTTTTCGCAATTGAGCATTAAAATCTCCCGTTCCCCCCACAGTAATTGTCAGCTTGTGAAATTTAAGCAATTTTGTGGTGCCGGCTTCATTGTCACGGAAGGTTATGCGCTGCTTTTGCAACCCCTTATACTTATTATCAAAGGGATAGGTAAAATCCAACGCCTCATCGCCTTTAAAACTCTCCAAGTTTGAGATCAAATTATTGACAAAATCCTCAATTGAATCCCCAAAATTTTCTTGAGGAATTGCCAACTCAATAAGCTGCTGCAATCTATCTCTAATCTGCCTAATTTGAGTAGGAAAACGCTGACTGAAACCCGGACTAAAATTAACCGTAGCAGCCTGAGCACTATTAGCAGATGCCCCCAAGGGGTTGTTCATCGGCATAGAAGCAACCCCAGCCGCGACAGTGTCAATATCAATCAGTAGGCGATTCCCGTCTTCTGAAAGATTAAACGGGTTCTGCTGATTTTGCAGAACTTCTAAAATTTTCTCCAGTAAATTTTCGTAATCTACAGAAACGAGATCATCGCCGCCCTGACTTAAATTGTTCACCATCTTAGCTCCAGCAGGTTATCAAGCTCTTAATTGCACCGGCATGACTAAATAAATCATTTTCATCCCTCCCAACGGCGTTAGAACCACAGGATTTGTTGCTAAATTAAGCTGGATCTGAATTTCAGAAGTGCTTAGCACTTTTAACCCATCCATCAGATATTTAACATTGAAGGCAATTTCTTTCGGTTCGTCTGCCGAAATTTGTGCCGGCATTGACTCTCTTCCACTCCCCACATCCGCCGCTTCAACTGATAGAAAAATCTGCTGGTTCTCGCTATCAAGCGTACACTTGACAATATTATTCTTTTGATCTGCCAGCACCGCAATTCGCTCTAGAGCGCTCAACAGTTGCCGCCGGTCAACATTAACTTGGTTAGAAAAGTTTTTGGGAATTAATTGTCTGTAAGCCGGATACTGCCCTTCCAATTTTCGGCTCGTCAGCCGCTGATCTCCCAACTCAAAAACAATTTGCCCTTGGTCAAAATGCAAGGCAATCGGTTCAGATCCTTGGCGCATTCCCACCATCCGTTCCAATTCCCGCAATGCTCTCGCCGGAACCGTCATTTCAAATTCTCGGCTGTCAGTTTCTGGCTGATCTGACTCATCATCAACCTTACCCTGTTTAGGCGTTTGCACAACAGCCAGCCGGTGGCCATCAGTCGCTGCAAATTCTAAGTCATCTTGCCCAACTTTCAGGTGCACGCCGGTGAGTACCTGCTTGGTTTCATCCGCACTGGTGGCGAACAGGGAACCCCGCAGTCCTTCAATTAAAGCTTCACCAGGCAAATAGATTGCTTGACCATTTTCCACAACCGGCAACTCTGGAAATTCTTCTACCCCCATTCCCCGCACTTTGTAGCGTCCTGAAGTTGAAGTGATGGTGGCGGTAATACCGGCATCTGAACCCTCACCGCCTGCGCCGGCTTCTTCAACCTCTAGCGTGATCTCTCCTTGGGGCAAACGCGACACAATATCATTGAGCAGTTTTGCCGGCAGCGTCATTTCTCCCCCCTCTTCCACAGAGGCGGCAAAACTGGTGCGAAGTCCGAGGCTGAGGTCAAATCCTGTCAACTGCACCCGCTGCGTTTCCACATCCGCACTCAAGAGCACATTGGCAAGCACTGGATGCGTCGGACGAGAAGGCACGGCACGACTTACGAGTGATAAATTGGTACTGAGGTCACTTTGGGCACAAACCAGCTTCATGGCGTTTAAATGTCTACTTTGGAGTGATTGAAGTACGGAACACGCCATACCCCTGAGCGATATTTTGGCAGAATTTGCCTGGAAGGAAATCGTAGCACTCTCTAGAGTTAACAATCTAGTTGGATGCCGGTGCGAATAAAATGACTGATCAGAAATCAATTTATAAAGAGTAGTCGTAAAGGCTGTGGAAATTGTGGAAAAACTTGAGAAACGCTTTGCCGGCAAATCTTTGATGCCGGTTCAGCCTGTGGAAAACCTGTGGGAAAAGTCCCCTTTTTTTCCACAGAGTATTTATACTTATCCGGCGGTTTCACTGGCTCAGGCCGCTTTTCCACAGATTATCCACAGGTTTTTCCACAAATTAGGGAAAGTTTTCCACAGGCTAGGCCGGCCTTCTTAATTCTTAACCGTATTATTTAATAAAAGTTAAAATCAGAAATTCTCTGAATCGGCCACAAAAAGCCGATCAAAAACTTCTCAGTTTTGCATCTGTGTACAGGCAATCTTCGAGGCCAAGAAATCAAGATTACCCAGACGACCGGCTGGCAAAATTAATCCGATCACTCAGTTGGCGAAGCGTTTGCGCTAAACTCGGATCGCTCTCTTTTAGTTGGGCAACTTTTTCGCAACTATACATCACGGTTGTATGATCTTTGCCGCCAAACTCTTCTCCAATTTTCGGCAAACTCAACTCGGTATGCTGTCGCATTAAATACATTCCAATTTGACGAGCTTGACTAATTTCCCGCCGGCGCGAGTTGCTTTTCAAATCTTCGATTGAAACATCAAATGCTTCGGCAATCGCCATAATCACCGCTGCCGGTGAAGCCTCTACTTTCTCAGTTTGAGGATTTAAAATCGGCGTAATATTCTCCACCGTCATCGGTAAACCAGAAATTGAAATATAGGCAACCGCCCGAATTAAAGCTCCCTCTAATTCTCGAATATTGGAGGTGTAGCTAGAGGCGATATATTCAATCACATCTCTAGGCAGACGCATATTCTCGTATTCTGCCTTTTTTTGCAAAATTGCCATCCGTGTTTCTAAGTCGGGCGTTTGGATATCCGCGATCAAACCCATCGAAAAGCGAGAACACAGCCGTTCTTGCAAGCGGGGAATTTGATTCGGAGGACGATCTGAGGCGATCACAACTTGCTTACCGGCTTCATGCAAGGTATTAAATGTGTGGAAAAATTCTTCTTGGGTGTATTCTTTGCCTTCAAGAAATTGAATATCGTCTACCAAGATGACATCGGCAGCGCGATAATGCTCTCGAAAACTTTGCATACTATCTTTGCGAATCGCTGCAATTAAATCATTGGTAAATTGTTCAGTGGAAACATAAAAGATTTTGGCATCGGGATCGATTTCCAAGCGATAGTGACCGATAGCCTGCATTAAATGGGTTTTTCCTAAGCCGACGCCGCCACACAGAAACAGGGGATTAAATTCTCGTCCGGGAGATTCTGCCACAGCAAGAGAAGCGGCGTGAGCCATGCGATTATTAGATCCGACCACGAAGCGCGAGAAAACATATTTCTGGTTTAAGTCGGTCGGTTTGGGCCGGGGGGTGGGTGTGGGTTCTGGGGTGCCGGTGGCAGATGGCCACAGAAATTGGGTTTCACCGGCACTCGTGGTTTGCTCAGCTTGGGCAGTAGTAATGTAAATTTCGACGCTGTGGCCCAAAATGTCGCGCACAACGTCAGCAATGGTTTTGATGTAATACTTCTGCAACCAATTACGGGCAAAGGGGTTGGGCGTGCGAATGATCAAACAGTTATTTTCCAGTTGTTCGGCACTGGCAGTCTTGATCCAAGTCTCGAAAGTAGGCCGGCTAAGTTGCAGTTGCAGGCGTTCTAAGACTTGATTCCAGAGACTTTCAAGGGGAATGGCCACTGCTTACCTCTACTGTTAACTGTTAACTGGGAATGGGGCATGGGTCAAGGCTTCGCCAACCTAAAGGTAGGGGCATGGGGCATGGGGCATGGGGGATTGGGGATCTTTTCATCACCTCTTCCACTCTTTCACTCTTCCACTCTTTCACTCTCCCACTCTCCCACTCTCCCACTCTCCCACTCAGGACTCAGGACTCAAAAGCTCAGGACTCCCTTAGCCCTAGCCCCTCAAATCCCCCTAATCTATAATGAAGTCAAGCCAAGGACATTTTTATTTGGCAAAGAAGCTATTCTGATTGTGGGGGGAAACTCCGGTTAAATACTGTTAATTTAACGGCTTTCTATAAAAAATTGAAAGTATGTTTGCCATCGCTGTCAGCAGTCTACCAAAACCCTGCGTGACCTGTCGTTAGCGCCCAAAATCCAAAGTTCAAAATCTAATGTCCAAAATCAATCTGATGGATACTTCAACCAGCAAGACTGAGGCATCAAGCAAATTTTCGTGGAAGCAGCCGGCAATTTACTTACTGCTGGTGCTGATGGGAGCCGGTGGCACGTTCTTGGGCACGCGTTTTATCAAAGCCAACCCGCAATTGTTTGCCGGCTCAAGGGAGCAACAAACTCAACAGTTCAAGAGTTTAGCTCCTCTGCAAACAGAGACTGCTGCAGTTGAGTCCCTGCCACCGGCTGATGTGGATTCTAATTTTATTGTGGCGGCAGTGGAGAAAGTGGGTCCGGCTGTGGTGCGGATCGATGCGTCCCGAACTGTGAACCGATCTCGCTCAGATATGTTTGAAGATCCCATCTTTCGCCGATTTTTTGGCCGAAATCAACCCCAGGCTCCTCAGCAGCGCAGGGTTCAGCAGGGTGTTGGCTCAGGTTTTGCCCTCAGTGAGGATGGCCATATTATCACGAATGCTCACGTGATTGATGGTGCGGATACGGTGGAGGTGACGCTTAAGGATGGGCGCAGTTTCACCGGCAAGGTGCTGGGGGAAGATCCGGTAACTGATGTGGCGGTGGTTAAGATTCAAGCCTCTAACTTGCCGGCGGTGATGATCGGAGATTCCGCACTGCTACAGCCGGGAGAATGGGCCATCGCCATCGGTAATCCTTTGGGGTTAGATAATACGGTTACAGCCGGCATTATTAGCGCGACTGAACGATCTAGCAATCAAGTGGGCGTGCCTGATAAGCGAGTCGGCTTTATTCAAACTGATGCGGCGATTAATCCCGGAAATTCTGGCGGTCCACTGCTGAATGCTGCCGGTGAGGTGATTGGCATGAACACGGCTATTATTAGTGGGGCGCAAGGGCTGGGTTTTGCGATTCCGATTAACTCTGTGCAAGAAATTGCCCAGCAGCTGATCAGCAAAGGCAAAGTTGAACATCCCTATCTTGGCATTGAGATGGTCGCGCTGACGCCGGAAATTAGAAAAGAAATTAACGCTGAACCCGATAGTGGCATTCGCGTAGAAACAGACGAAGGTGTTTTAATTAGTCGGGTGTCTGAGGATGCACCGGCAGCTAAAGCGGGGTTGCGGGCCGGCGATGTGATTCAAAAGATTGACAATCAGGCCATTACTAAGGCAGAAACCGTGCAACAGTTGGTACGCGCCAGTAAGATCGGTAGCCCCCTGCAAGTTGAAATTAACCGCAATGGCAAGACGTTGAAACTGGAGGTAAAACCCGGCCCGATGCCTGTGCAACCTGAGTAGCCGAGTTTTGCTCCGTTACTGTGTGGCGCGATGGCATCTGCCAACTGCGCCACCCTATTATTTGTCACTTGGAGAATTCCAGAAATTGGGGAGTTTTAAATTTTGTATCTGCGCTTGCGACGACACCGTACCGGAAGGCATCGTGGCCAACTTTAACCCACTGAGAATCAAAGTCACCAATAACGCTACAATATAAAGATTAAGCTTACCAGGACGTGATGTGAACCGATTGGCCAGAGCAGACTTGCTGCCATTGAAATTTTCCATCGGTTTGGCGCGGATCGTTACCTCCGTTTTGGTAACGTTGATCAGTTCAAGTTGCTTTAACTGCCTAAAAGCGTTGAGAACCTCACGTTCGCTATAAGGTCTTTCCTTAAACTCAGCACTCCATGCTTGAAAATCCTTGATGTTAAGATTGGCCGTAGCTTTGGTGGGAACTTTCCGCAGAATCCATTGGTAGAGAAGGTTAGCGCAGGGGGTCAGCTGTTCTTGTAACATTTGCGTATAGGTAATTTGGTATTGCCCGTCTTCAGTGGCATTTTTATAGTGCCCAAGAATCGAAGGGTATAAGCAGAATTTTGCTGATTTTAACAAAACTTTACAATTAGCCTACCTCTTCAGGCAGATGCAGCCCTTCTCTATTTAATGTAGCGTAGAAAAATTTTTATGAGCGACTTACTGGAAATCTCTCAACTAGGCGATCCCATCCTGCGCCGGCAAGCTCAGCCAATCGAAAATGTTCACGATGAACACATTCAAAAACTGATTGATCGCTTAATTTTCACTGCCGGTAAAGCGAATGGCGTAGGAATTGCCGCGCCGCAGGTGGCTCAATCTTACCGCTTGTTTATTGTGGCATCGCGTCCAACGATAAGATATCCCAATGCGCCGGTAATGGAACCAACAGCAATGCTGAACCCTCAGATTATTGCTCACTCCGCTGAGATTGTGAAGGATTGGGAAGGCTGTTTAAGTGTTCCGGGGATTCGGGGATTGGTTCCGAGATATCAAGCGATTGAAATTGAATACACCAGTCGGGATGGCAAGCTGTGCCGGCAAACATTAACCGATTTTGTCGCCCGAATTTTTCAACACGAATTCGATCATCTCAACGGCATCGTGTTTGTTGATCGGGTGGAGAGTACGCAAGAGATCATCACAGAGGAAGAATACCAGAAGCTAATTGTTTAGCCATCAGCCTGAACCCGTAAAAATACCGAGTTCAGGCCAGATCAATATGTGTAAGATTGCTCCAGACACCATTGGGTGCGAGTGCGGTTCACTACATATTGGGTAGGGTTGCAGGAAGCATGGCTAACACAAATGACGACTTTGATATCGAGTTAGAGTTAGAGCAAATGCGGCGGGCGCTCGCAAAACCTGAGCCAATTGCGAACAATCAAAATCATGCCTTAGTTGCAAACAATCAAACTCACGCGTTAGTTGCGAGCAATCAGAATATCGAGCCAATTGCGAGCATTCTGAATGTCGAGCCAATTGCGAGCGATCAGAATAGCGTACTCCACCCAAAAAAACCAAACGCTTTGTACATGGGCTTATACATTGCCCTTGGCGTTTTAATTTTCGGTGTGGGTGCCGGCTTCTTTACCCTATATAAAGTACAGCAGTGGACGCTTGCTAAATCCAAAACCGTAATCGCTCAGGTGGAAACTGTCAAAAATAGCCCTGATGTTAATTCACTCGGAAATGCACAGGAATCTCTGACAGAAACAATTGCCATTTTAGAAAAGATTCCCAATGCGCCTGGATTTCCCTACAAACAAGCTCAAGCGGATCTAGTTAAGCTAAGAGGAATGCAAACCATTGTCGGTGTAAATTTTTTAGCAGCAGAAAACCTAAAAAATGCTGAAAAACTAGCGATGGAAGCTGCTATTTTGGTGCAAAAACCACCGCATCCGGTGAAAGTTTGGTATGAAGCGAAACAGAAATGGCAGATGGCGGTTCTTTTAGTTAAAACGATTCCCGCAAGTTCATCAGTGGCAGAAATCGCTCAGCAGAAATTGCCGGCTTACCGTTCTAATTACGAAATAATCAGCAAAAGATTTGCAACCGCTCAGCAGGCAGCCGAGTTTAATAACCGAGGGGTTGTAACCCTAGAAAAAGCAGATTATCGGCGAGCTTTAGAATATTTTACGCAAGCAGTAAGTCTGAATGCCAGCATTGCTGAGTCTTACTTTGGGCGCGGAATTGCTTATTCGGCTTTGGGAAATAATCAGAAAGCCGTTCAAGAATACAACCAGGTTATCAAACTGAATGCTAGCTATACTGAGGCATATTTTAATCGCGCTTTGGCGCAATATGTGTTAGGAAATAAACAACAAACAGTCTCCGATTTAAGTGAAACAATCCGCATCAATCCCAACCACGCTAAAGCTTACCTGGAACGAGGTGCGATTCGTTATGAGCTAGGAATTCAGGAAAAAGGAATTGAAGACTTAGAGAAAGCCTCAGAACTTTTTTCTCAGCAGGGAGATACTAAGAATCTGCAACAAGCTGAAAAATTAATTAGTCAGTGGCAAGAGACTGCCGAACCGGCTGCTGTTGCAGTGAATAATACTGAATCAGAGGATTCTGAGTTAGACGAATGCGAGGACGCGTGGCAAAGCTATTCCCCGGCACTCTCCTGTTATCTCCCATCTGTTGATATTATTAATGTGCGTCGCCGGCAACCGTTAAATGCTGCCTCTCCTAATATTCCGACTAAAATTCAAAGTGATGCCGGTGAGACGGAAACATCGGTTCGCACGCCTTCTCGCAGCCGTGGCGGTAGCTTTAGCGGGCGTAGTAGAAGAAGATAAGCTTAACTAAGTATTACTCACTTAGCATTCAGCACTTAATCTCACTCCTGAAATCCGTTGCCGGCAATCACTTCCCTATACCATTTAGCACTCTGCTTTGGGATGCGTTTGCCGGTTTCATATTCCACGCGCACTAAGCCAAAGCGCGGTTTGTATCCGTGCGCCCACTCAAAATTATCCATCAGCGTCCAAATGTAGTAGCCATGTAAATTAACACCTTCCTGAATTGCATCGTGGGTTGCAAGAAAGTGGGCGCGAAGAAAATTTATCCGGTTTGGATCGCTAACAAAACCGTTTGCGTCGGGTGTATCTTTGAGGGCGCAACCATTTTCAGTAATGTAGATTTTTGGGTTGCCGTAGTTTTCTTTGATATCCAGTAATATGGCTTTGAAACCGGCTGGATTGATGCCCCAACCCATTTCAGTTTGACCCCAACCTGATGCAGAGATGGGTTTGGAATCATATTTGAGCAAACCGCCCCAAGGGGTAAAAGAAATCGCATCTGTGAAGTAATAATTGACTCCCAAAAAGTCTACCGGCTGGCTAATGATTGCCATGTCGCCGTCTTGCACTTTTGGCGCGTGGGAACCGATCCACTCAAACAGCATTTCTGGGTAACGCCCTTTGAATAGCGGTTCCATGAATAAGGCAACGGTGTTCTCATAAATTCGCCGGCAGGCTGCGATATCTGCTTCGTTATTGGTTGCCGGCTCAAAATGGGAGAAGTTCAGCACAATGCCTATTTCGCCCTTATAGCCGCCTTGACGAAACACCTGCAATGCTTTGCCGTGAGCTAGTAACAGGTGATGGGCAGTCTGGTAAGCTTGGGAAAAATCCGCAATTCCTGGGGCAAAATTGCCGAAGCCGTAGCCGAAAAAAGCTGCCACCCAAGGTTCGTTGTGAGTAGACCACAAGGTTACTCGATCTCCGAGCCGGTTGAACATTAAGCCGGCATATTCGGCAAACCAATCGGTACTGTCGCGGTTTGGCCAGCCGCCGGCATCCTGAATGGCTTGGGGCAAATCCCAGTGGTTGAGGGTGATGTTGGGAACGATGCCGGCTTCTAGTAATTTATCGACCAGCCGGTTGTAGAAGTCGATGCCTTTTTCGTTGATATTTCCGTATCCTTGAGGAATTACTCTTGACCAAGAGATTGAGAAGCGATAACTTTGCAACCCTAATTCTTTCATTAGGGCTACATCTTCAGGCATTTGATGATAGTGGTTGCAAGTTATATCGCCGTTGCCGCCATTAAGGATAGTGTGCTGCCGGTGGGTGAAGCGATCCCAAATACTTTCGCCTTTACCATCTTCATTCCAGGCACCTTCTATCTGATAGGCAGCGCTTGCTGCACCCCACAAGAATTTTTCTGGGAATTTTTTTAAGGCCATGTTTTGGGGGGTTTAAAGATAATTAACCACAGATACAAACAGAGGAAGAGGGTTTTACCGGCTTTTATCGAGTAAATAAGTTGGGGAATAAATACCGGAATCCAATGAGGAATAGAAATAGGCCGTAGAGTTTTTTCATGAGTTCGCTGCTAATGTATGGCTGATTAGCAAAAAGTGCGCCGAAGAGATTGCCAATCACTAAACCAATGGCAATGATAATCGCGTGTTTAATATTCAGGTTGTTGTTGCGATGGTAGACAATTGCACCGAGAATTCCAATGGGTAATACCTGGGCGGCTAGGGATGTGCCGGTGGCTAATTTTTGATCAAGGCTTAATAGCAGCACCATTGCCGGCACCATAATTGCGCCGCCGCCAATGCCGAACATTCCGCCGGCGACGCCAGCAACTAAACCAATTAGCAGAAGTTGAATCAAAAGGTTAGACATACTTTTATTTCAGGTTTTGAGTTTTTTGCTTGCCAGACTTAGCCTGATAACGGAGAATTACATCCGGTCTAATACTCGAATTCCTAGCAAATACAATCCCATTTTTAGCGTGTGGGCTGTCAAGTCACACAGCATTAAACGAGAGGTTCGCTGCGGTTCTTCTGCTTGCAAAACAGAACAGCGATCATAAAATTGATTGAATTTTTGGCTAAGTTCAAAAAGATATTGACAGAGACGATTTGGCAGCAAATCAACTTCTACAATACTAATAACTTCGTCCAGTTGAAGTAAATGCTTTGCTAAGGCTAATTCGGTTTCTTCTTGCAACAGAATTTTGGCACCGGCACCTAAATTGTCAAAATCAATATGACCTTTGCGGCTGATTCCTTGCACCCGGACATAAGCATAGAGCATATAAGGTGCCGTATTGCCCTGCAATGTCAGCATTTTGTCATAGCTAAAAATGTAGTTGCTGGTGCGATTTTGACTTAAATCAGCATATTTAACAGCACTCAATCCGACGATTTGGGCGACATTGGCGATAAATTCTTCAGTTTCCTCGCGTTCTTCTTCTTTGATTCGAGTTTCCAAATCTGCACGGGCGCGAATCACTGCTTCGTCTAATAAATCCCGTAGCCGCACGGTTTCCCCAGAACGAGTTTTTAATTTCTTGCCATCTTCTCCTAAGACTAATCCAAAGGGAACATGAACAATTTCAACATTATCTGGAATCCAGCCGGCACGTCTGGCAACTTGAAAGAATTGAGCGAAGTGGTTAGATTGGCCGGCATCGGTAATATAAATGAGCCGATCCGCCTCATCTTTTTGAATCCGGTAGCGTAGCGCAGCTAAATCGGTTGTGGCGTAGTTATAGCCGCCATCGGATTTTTTCACGATCAAGGGTAAAGGATTGCCTTCTGTGTTCTGAAATCCTTCTAAGAAAACGCATTGTGCCCCAGCATCTTCTACCAGCAAACCTAACTTTTCAAGGTCTTCCACAACTGCCGGCAGCAAGGGGTTATAGAACGATTCCCCACGTTCCGTTAAACAAATATCCAGCAAGTCATAAATTACCTGAAATTCACGCCGCGATTGCTCACATAAAAGCTGCCAAGCATGGCGGGTATCTTCTGCACCGGCTTGTAGTTTCACCACTTCTTGTTTGGCGATTTCTTTAAAGGCTTCATCACTATCAAACCGCTGTTTTGCTTTCTTGTAAAAAGCAACTAAATCGCCTAAGTCGAGAGCATTTGCCGTTGTCAGCGCCTCTGGATAAGCTTCCCGCAGGTAAGCGATCAGCATTCCAAATTGAGTCCCCCAATCCCCGACATGATTTAGTCGCAGAACATCGTGACCTTTAAATTCTAAAATTCGGGCGATGCAATCACCGATAATGGTGGAACGCAAATGCCCGACGTGCATTTCTTTAGCAATGTTGGGGCTAGAAAAATCCACCACCACGCGCTGGGGTGTTTTCGCCTGGGGAATCCCCAGCCGGCTATCTCCCTGAATTGCCATTAACTGGGTTTCCAGATAAGCCGGCTGGAGGGTGAGATTGATAAAACCAGGACCGGCAACTTCTGGCGGTTCGCAAAAGTCGGCTATTTGCAAATTTTGAACGAGTTTGTCTGCGATCTCACGCGGCTTTTGTCCCAATTTCTTTGCCAGGGACATCGCCGCATTCGATTGATAGTCGCCAAATTTAGGATTGCTGGCAGGAACAAGCATGGCGTCTGTGCCGGCCATTTCGTCCCCAAAGGCGGCGATGAAGGCTTGGTTGAAGCGGGTTTTGAGCTGTTCGAGGGTGGAGTTCATGATGCTAGATGCAACGCAGGCTTACGTCGTGTCTATCTAATGTAGCAAGCTGTTGATCTTCACATCAATCAATTTAGGGTTTTGCGCCAATCTTACCGATTGTCATGCGGTTTTTTCTGCGGCTGCAACTCATGCAAGTTCATCACACACGCTGCGGCTGCGCTTCTGTGATTTGTTAAGGCTCATCCGCTTGAAAAGCTTGTTGTGCCGGCATCTTGCACGTTAGAACTCTAACAACCGATTTAAGATTGCTATAAAACCTCTCAGTTCAGTTCAATTTAATTAAGTGAGATTATTTGTAAATATTTTAAAATATAAGGCAAATATTTTTTACTTATATAACGAAGTAAAATGAAACGGTCATTACGGGACTAGAGAGTTTCTAATCCGTCTAAGCAAAATTTGAAGCCCAGATAAATTGATGTTTTAACTGGCAACTTTTAAGAAACCGCGACGCACTCCATAAATCAGCCTGTTGATGATCACTTGATGTTCATCGCTGATTTTATCTTCTAATAGTACAGCTTTCAGATGCTGGCGATCAGAGCTAGTCAGGAACCCGGAGAGGAGAACTTGACCGAATAAATCTTCTAGTGTGCCTGGGGATGGATCAAGTTGAGAGAGATGAGAGCTAAAGCCGCAGGTGATACCCATCTGATAGACCTCCTGTAATTCGTCTTGTAATTCGTCTATATTTAATAGTCTGCCGTGTTTGCCGGCAAAGGTCATCAGCAGAAGCGCTAGTCTTATTTTTTTGGGAATTCCGCAGCATCTCTAACAGTAAAATTACGGAAAATCTCAGGGAAATCACACAAAAAATCAGGCGTTCTCAGCCTTAAAAGTTAGGGGTATACGAGAATTAGCGGATATCCGCCGGCAACTGCAATCACTGGAGTTCCTATTGAGCTAGCACAGTTATTATTTTTGAGATGCCTTGTAAGCGAAATTGGCATCTCGATATTCAAGCCGGTGCTGATACCCTCTTCTTAATCCTGCAGTGTCTCTACTCTTTATCTACCGAAAGCTAGAGGACAAAAGCAGGGTTTCTGCTGTCCTACTTTTTCGGGTCATCATTCCCTATGTTTGGAAACTGGCAAGGCGCTGCGTTCCAAGTCAATTCACCTTTGACAGTTCAGTCATCTCATTTCAGAGAATTTACATAGAGGTAATGCCTGTAATTGTTCTGAGGTTGTGATAAAAACTTTAACAATAACAATTTAGATGCTTTACCGAACTCGATTATTGTAGTTTTGCTGGTGCCGGCTTCATAAAACTCAACAACTCTATAAAGATTTCTCGATAAAATATTTTTATAACTATAGAAATAGTCACAATTATTACGGACATATAATGCTAGGACTTTTGCAAAACTTTTTTTCTGGAAGTTTTATTCCGCATGGCCACTGCTACCTATGGAAGCCAAGTTTGGTAGGGTTGCATATAGTTTCCGACTCTTTGATAGCACTAGCTTATTATTCAATTCCAATAATGCTGGTCTATTTCGTTACCAAAAGGCGAGACGTGCCATTCTACGGCATCTTTCTTTTGTTTGGAACATTTATCATCGCCTGCGGCACCACACATATTTTGGAAATTTGGACACTTTGGCATCCAAATTACTGGCTTTCGGGGTTCCTGAAAGCCTTTACAGCAGGAGTTTCTGTATATACAGCTTTAACACTGATACCGCTGATCCCTCAAGCGTTAGCGCTCCCCAGTCCAGCCCAACTGGAAGCAACCAACCACAGGCTGGAAAATGAAATTATCGAGCGCAAGCGGGTGGAGGAAGCACTAAGACAAGCCCACAAGGAATTCGAGAAACACGTTGCAGAATGGACTGCCGAATTACAAGCAGCTAACGCGCTACTGCAACAGGAGATCGTCGAACACAAGCAAGCAGACGAAGCGTTAAGCCAAAATGAAGCGCAATTCCGGGCGGTTTTTGAGTGGACGGCGGTTGGGATCGTATTTGGTGGCTTGGATGGGCAAATTCTGGAAAGTAATGTAGCCTTGCAAGAAATACTGGCATACACCAGCGAAGAAATTTGCGGGATGAATTTCAGCGAGCTGACCCATCCAGAGGATGTCACCACTGATCTAGAGCTGTTTCAAGAAATGCGAACCGGCAAAAGGGATAGCTATCGGCGAGAAAAGCGCTATATCCGCAAAGATGGTGTAGTCATTTGGGTTCATGTAAGGGTTTCTTTGATTCGAGATCAAAGCGGCAAACCCCAATATGTGGTTGCAATCATTGATGACATTACTGAGCAGCGGCAGGCTGAGGATGCACTGCGGGACAGTGAAGCGCAGTATCGCCGCATTGTTGAAACCGCCACAGAGGGAATTTGGGTTTTGGATGCGGAGGGCAATACAAATTTTGCGAATCACCAAATCGCTCAAATGCTTGGCTACACGCCAGAGGAGATGATAGGTCAGCCTTTATTTGCGTTTATGGATGAGGAAGGTAAAGCGCTCGCGCTGGAGAATATGGAGCGCCGCCGGCAAGGTATTAAAGAACAGCATGATTTTAAATTCTGCCGTAAAGATGGCTCTCATTTGTGGGCAATTGTGTCTACGAATCCCATCTTTGATCGAGCGGGAAACTATGCCGGTGTTTTGGGAATGATTACTGACATCACCGAACGCAAACAAACTGAGTCGGCGTTGCGGGAAAGTGAAACGCAGTTGAGACAGCAAACCAATCAACTTGAACAAGCTTTTTACAAATTGCAACAGACGCAAAGTCAATTGGTTCAAAGTGAAAAAATGTCTTCTCTAGGGCAAATGGTTGCCGGAATGGCGCATGAAATTAACAACCCAGTTAACTTTATTCATGGCAATCTAATTTATGCCAATCAGTATGTTAAAAATTTATTAGAAATGCTGCATCTTTACCAGTTAAACTATCCTGATCCAGCGCCGCAAATTCAAGAAACAGCAGAAGCTATTGAGCTTGATTTCCTTATAGAAGACCTTCCAAAAATGCTTTCTTCCATGTCTGTTGGCACTGAGCGTATTCGCTCCATTGTCTTGTCGTTGCGAAACTTCTCAAGACTGGATGAAGCCGAAATGAAGCCGGTGAACATTCATGAAGGACTCGACAGTACGCTGCTGATTTTGCAACACCGGCTTAAAGCTGGGGCGAATAATTCTCAAATTCAGGTCATTAAAGAGTATGGCGACTTGCCTTTAGTGGAGTGCTATGCCGGCCAGCTCAATCAAGTGTTTATGAATCTCCTCAGCAATGCCATTGATGCTTTAGAAAATGTGACTTCCCCACGAATCATTACGATTCATACTTCTGTGAGGTGTGGGGATGGGAAGCAAAGATTCTCAAGCCTTCATCACCTATCCCCAAATCTAGATACCCAGTTTGTGATCATTCGCATTGCTGACACCGGCATCGGCATGAGTGAGGATGTGTGCCGGCGTCTGTTCGATCCGTTTTTTACGACGAAAGCTGTTGGCAAAGGCACAGGATTGGGATTATCGATTAGCTATCAGATTGTTATTGAAAAACACAGAGGTCAGTTGAAGTGTATTTCTTCCCCAGGCAAGGGTGCGGAGTTCGTGATGGAAATTCCAATTTACCAAGATTCTAAAAAGCCGGCTTTGCTTTCGGAAGTCTAAGTGCCGGCTTAAGATTTGTGTTCTAGAGAGGAAATTAAAAGCATTCTATCAGTCGCTTGAGTCTTCCCTATCCTTTCCAGGTGGCAGGAACTGTTTTAAAATCTCTTTGGGTTCACGATCCCAGGTGTCGATATGTTCGTAGATCAGGGCATCTTTGTTAAGTTTGTAAGTCGAGTAACCGTTAAAAAATAGGTGAGGTTTCCAGGGAAGCCGCAACACGCCGCGAACTGTCCACTTTGCGAGAATGGTATCTTCATCCACCCAATCAACTTCATGAAGATCGAAGTGGATTTTTGTAAAAAATAGCCGGCTGTGAAATCGCAATGTCCAAAAAATAATCCGATAGTTGAATTTCCATTTAAAGGTATTCACCGGATCTTTAAAGTAAATATCATTTGTATAGATATCGTAAGAAATATCTTTCTCAAAAAGCGTTGGTAAGTCCTTTTTGAGTGTTTCAATCACTGCTTCTACTTGTCCCTGATATTTAAGCACTGCTTCGACTCCCACGATCTGACACAATGATTATTGTATCTACTTAACTCCCTGGTTCCGTGGGCGCACCCATTGTTACTCGTTTTGCTGCCCAGATACAAGGCTGGAACCGCTAAGCCGCGACTTTTTGGGTTGTGCCGGCGCGGTTTACTGAATGCCTGAGTTCGTTTTTGCCGGCTTCACTTGGCGACGCCATTTAAAATTCCCTACAAAAAAATGTTTGCTTCAGACAAATAGACAAAGGAATTGTGATAACTCAGTGTTCGCTCAAACTATCAGATATGCTATTTTTTAAAATAAATTAAACTAGACTATTCTAGAATTTTACGAGGAATATGCTTAATTCTATAAAATCTTTAAAGTGGGAAAAAATGAATAAACAATTATATTTCCAAAAACTAGACGCGCTGCGAGGAATTGCCTCTTTATATGTCCTGCTTCATAATCTTGTTTACGGGTTAATTGGCCTTAATTTAATTCCATCAAAAGTTAAAATATTTTTTGCTGCCGGCCAAGAAGCTGTTATTTTATTTTTTTTATTAAGCGGATTTGTGATTTATCTTTCATTCTATAAAAAGTCAACGATTACTTTTCAAGAATTTTTGATTAAAAGATTTAAACGAATTTATTTCATATTGATTATTTCTTTAATAGTTTCTATCTTTGTTTCAGCTTTTAATGGCAATTTGTTGCAAAGATTTTCTTTGAGGGAATTAATCGGAAATTTATTATTTTTACAGGATTTTGGCCGCGTAAAGCCAGGAAATATTGTCAACCCTTTTTTGGGCAATCTTCCTTTATGGTCTTTATCCTATGAATGGTGGTTTTACATGATGTTTTTTCTGGCTTATACAGTTTTACCCAAAAACAAAAATAGAATTTACTTCGTCTTAACATTTTCAGCAATTTCTTACATAATTTTTATGATCCATCCCAACCATTTATGTTTAATTTCTGCTTATTTTATTATTTGGTGGTCGGGAGTGGAAGCAGCAACAATCTTCACAACTTATAAAAGATTCACCTACAGCCATCTGCAACCTATATTTATTTCGTTGATTTTAATGTCATTCCTAGCTACGGTTCCCTTGCTAGGGGCAGAAGAACTTAGATTAGGCTATTATCCATTTTTAGTATTACGTCATTTTTTTACTGCTCTATTATTAATGTTTGTTGGCTGGATTTGGTATCAGAATAAGTTATTGCTATTTGATAAATTGCTAGGAGTATTTGCCAAAATTTCTCCGATTTCTTACGCCCTTTATATTTTTCACTATCCCATTTTAGTGCAGTGGCAACTTCAACCATATATTCCTAATTATTGGCTAGAATACAGTTTAAAATTTGTTGTGCTGATTGGGCTGGCATATTTAACTGAAATTAAACTACAGTCCAGAATTTATCGGTGGATTAAATAGCTTGAGTGTTGAGAAACTAGCCATTGCTGTTGAAGCGATTTTGAATGAGTGTAACCAATCGTTGAAAGTTGCTCGAAAGGCGAGTTTGAAAGCTTGGCGCGGAAGACATATTCATGCCGGCAAGACTCTGCTGCGCGGGAATAGACAGTTCAGAGGCCGGCTTGGCATAGGGTCCTTCTCGTAATGCTTTAGCTAAAGCGTCGTTATCTTCTCGCAAACCTTCATAGAAAAACAAAATTTCCCCTTTGATCCCAACTGATCGATTGTAATTGATAGCTTGGACAAGGTATTCAGGGGTAATGCGGTATGAACCCACTTTGATTAAAATGCCTGGAGAAACCTTCGATAGCTGATCCACTGTAAATTGCTCGCGCAATAGCCGGTCAATGATATCTTTGTAGCTGTAAAAGTCGCGGCGATAAACTTGAGGATGAATCAGATCCGCTAATTCTTGCTCAAGCCAAGCTTTAGAGTCTTGCAAATATTCATTTAAACACCATTTGTAGATATTGGGAGCCATTGATACCAGAATATCTGGTTTAATGGCTTTCACCTCTTGGTAAAGACGCGCTAAAAAATTGGTGAGAATATCAGCACGCCATTGCACCCATTGGGGATCTTTTGGGTTTTGCGGCGGATTTTGATGAAATGTTTGGTAGTAACGCTCAATTGTGCCCGGATCGTATCCCCCTTCACAGGGAAACGCCGGCAGTCGATCATCTCCGTGAATCCCGCTGATTTCGTAGTTTTTCACCACTTCCAGCACCAAGCTGAGCATAAAATCTTGCACTTGCGGATCGAGGGCATTCATCCACTCAAAATTGTTTTTTTTCAGCAGGTTGCCGGCATAGTCACGGGCTGCCCATTCAGGTTTTTTGGCCAGCAGATGACCCCCACCCAAGTTGTAAGAACTGGCAAAACCGTATTCAAACCAGGGAATTACTGCTAGGTTATACCGGCTTGCCTCTTCAATGAGTTCGGCTAAAGGGTCACGCCCTTGATAAAGCGGATCGATTTCCACTCCAAAAGTTTCCCCCATGACTTGACTCGGATATAAAGTCTGTGCTTTATTCCAAACAACGGGAAAAACCATATTAAATCCCGTTTCTGCTAGAAATTTCATTGCTTCCGCAATATTTTTCTTTGAGCGCAAAACTTTACTATCCGTGTTGGTAAGCCAGACCCCGCGTATTTCCATATCCGTTGAGTTTCCAAAGAAGCATCCGCACATCAAATTTAGCATTTACTTGCAGCCGGCTTTGGGCTTTAATTGATGTGCCTTAAAGTGGTTCTATTCGGCTACGTGCAACAGTCTGCAAACACCCCAATCCAGAATATTTCGCACCGCTGACAATCTAAACCGGCTCAAACAAGAAGCGCATAATGCTTTTTATTATAATGAAATATACTTTGGGTAAGCGTCACCATAATCTTTATTAAAGGTAACGTTTGAGAAAACTATTTAACGAAATGAGAGAAAGCCCATGCAAGAATTGTTAAGAAATATTTTTTCAGAGCAATTCATTCTTGATGGGCGAGGTTGGGCTATCCTGCCGCAGTGGGGAGCGTGCGACCTCTGGCAGCCGGCCTTAGTGTGGCTGCATATCCTGTCCCATTCCTTGATCGCTGTTGTTTATTACTCAATTTCAATAATGCTGGTCTATTTCGTCCGCCGGCGTCACGATCTGCCCTCTCACTGGGTTTTTTGGCTGTTGGGAGCCTTTATCCTTAGCTGTGGGACAACTCATCTGACGGAAGTGTGGGCGCTGTGGCACTCGCACTCTTGGCTAACCGGCAGTCTCAAAGCCTTGACTGCTGTGATTGCGTTATGCACAGCAGGCGCGATGTTACCCCTGATTCCTCAAGCGCTGGCTTTGCCGTCGGATCTAGCAGCACTCAAGGGCCGGCTCACGTTAGAAATTTGCGATCGGGCTGTGGCAGAGGCACATCTGCGCCAAACGGAGGCTGAACTGCAAGCGATTTTTAAAGCAGTTCCCGATTTGTACTTCCGGCTTTACGCCGATGGCACCATTCTTGATTACAACGCCGGACACCCTGAAGATTTATATTTACCGCCAGAAATGTTTTTGGGGAAACGAATGCAAGATGTTCTGCCGGCAGGCGTGGGGCATCAGATGGCTTCTGCAATTTCACAAGTATTCGCTTCACCAGAAGAAACCGCTGCCGTGCCGATACAAATCGAGTATTCTTTACCGATGCCGGCAGGAAAACAAAGCTATGAAGCTCGGCTAATTCCTTTAATCGACAACCAAATTATTGTAATTGCCCGCAACATCACGACCACCAAGCGCTCCCAAGAACAGGTGCGTTCCTCTCAACAAATGCTGCGGCTGGTGATTGACAATATTCCCGAACTTATTTATTGGAAAGATAAAAATTCAGTTTATCTCGGTTGCAATCAGAACTTTGCACGGGCTGCCGGTGTGGGCACTCCAGAAAAGATTGTCGGGCTGACTGACTTCGACTTGCTCTGGACGGAAGAAGAGGCCGGCAGGTTTCGTGAGAGCGACCGGCGCGTGATGGAAACCGACACACCCGAATATCACCTCATCGAAACCCATCTGCAAGCCGATGGCAACCAGTCGTGGGCGGATACCAATAAAATCCCACTCCATGATGCCGGCGGCAGTGTGGTGGGCATTCTGGGCACCTATGAGGACGTGACCGAGCGCACGCTGGCAGAGGAGCAGTTGCTTAGGAGTGAAGCCCGCTTCCAACGGCTAGCCGCCAGCGTGCCGGGAGTGATTTACCAATATCGCCTCAGTGCCGATGGTTCCCAGTCGATCTTATATGTGAGTCCAGCGTGCCGCGAACTCTATGAATTAGAACCCGAAGAATTTCAACAAACGTTTGCCAATCACCTGATCCATCCCGATGATCGTCCCTCCCTTGACCGGGCAATGGCCGTTTCTGCTTCTACCTTAGAGCCTTGGCATTGGGAAGGCCGGTTGATCACCCCGTCGAGTGAGCGCAAGTGGTTGCAAACGGCGGCGCGGCCTGAATTGCAGCCCAACGGAGATATTCTCTGGGATGCTTTGGTCATAGATATCACCGAGCGCAAGCGGGTAGAAGAACAAGTCTACTTTCAAGCACTGCTGCTGGATGCAGTGGAGCAAGCCGCAATCGCTACCGATTTAGATGGAAAAATTACTTATTGGAATCGATTTGCCGAGACGCTTCAGGGTTGGCAAAAACAAGAAGCCCTCGGTCGAAATTTTATAGAACTTTTACCCGTTGAGGCTTCCCGAACTGAGGCGGCAGAACTGCTGTCTCGCCTGAGAGCCGGTACAAGTTGGAGCGGCGAATTTGTCTTACAACGTAAGGACGAAACGACGTTCCCGGTAATGACCACAAACTCGCCCATCTACGATGTCAATGGCGTCTTGATCGGTACTGTGAGCATTTCTCAAGACATCACGAAGCGCAAACAGGCAGAAGAAGCGCTGCGGCAGTCGGAAGTACGCTCTAGAACCCTCGCGCAACGAGAAAAACTGCTGAACCGGCTCGCCAGCCAAATTCGCAACTCTCTTGATTTAGATACGATTTTAGGAACGGCAGTTCACGAAATTCGCAATCTGTTGCAAATTGATCAGTGTCTATTTATTTGGTATCGCCCAAACAGTTCCGAACTCTTCATGTTAAATTCTGAGCTATACGAGCCAATAGAAACTTCCAAATTAAAGATTCAAAATATCTCTCATTGGGAGGTTGTGAAGGAAGCCAAAAATTCTGAAATGCCTAGCTTTCTCGGTTGTTACTCTGCTAAAAAAACGGACATTTTAGTGAATAAGCAACTGTTAAACCTGGAAATGTTACGAGTGGATGATATGTCGAAGGCGAGTGAGCCTTGGGAGCGATATCTTCGCAAGCATTTGGGTTACACCGCTTTTTTAGCCTTACCGATTCAAACGCGTTCTGGTGATGTTGGTGTGGTTAGCTGTGGGCATTTTAGTGAGCACCGGCCTTGGAGTGATAATGAAGTGGAACTGCTGCAAGCTGTGAGCGATCAGCTAGCGATTGCCATTAGCCAAGCCGAAAGCTACGCTCAAGCTCAGGAAGCGGCTAGAATTGCCCAAGCGCAAGCCCAGCAGCTTGAGCAAGCGCTCAAAGCGCTGCAACAAACGCAAGCGCAGCTAATTCAAAGTGAGAAAATGTCTTCTCTAGGGCAGATGGTTGCCGGTGTCGCCCATGAAATCAACAACCCGGTTAGTTTTATTCAGGGTAATCTTAATTTTGCGGTTGAGTATATCCAAAAGCTGTTGCAAATCGTGCAGCTTTACCAGCAGATATATCCGAAACCGGCACCTGTGATTGAAGCAGTTGCGATTGCTATTGATTTAGATTTTATTATTGAAGATTTGCCGAAAATGCTCTCTTCCATGAAAATTGGAGCGGAACGTATTCGTCAGATCGTGCTTTCTTTACGGAACTTCTCGCGTCTAGATGAATCCCAGAGCAAATCTGTTGATATCCATGAAGGTTTAGACAGCACTTTGTTGCTACTGCAACACCGGCTGAAAGCCCAGCCTGAACATCCTGAAATTAAGCTAATTAAAGAGTATGGCCCTTTGCCGCCGGTGGAGTGCTATGCCAGCCAGTTGAATCAGGTATTTATGAATATTCTGGCGAATGCGATTGATGCCCTATTTCCGGCGCGGGGAAATTCGCAAAAGCTTGAGGCAAAATCCACCATTCAAGATCCGCAGATTCGCCTACGCACCGAGGTGTTAGAGGAAGATCGGATCGCGATCATTATTGCAGATAACGGGCCGGGAATACCAGAGGAAGTGCGTCTGCGAATTTTTGATCCGTTCTATACAACGAAACCTGTTGGATCGGGTACGGGTTTAGGGCTATCAATTAGCTATCAAATTATTGTTGAAAGGCATGGGGGTCAGTTGAGATGTATTTCCTCCCCCGGTGGAGGTGCGGAGTTTATTATTGAGATTCCTATCAGGCAACCGACTCCAATCGTAACTGTGCGCCGGTAAGTCGTTATCTTGTTCAAAATCTGTGTCAAAGCTGAATTTGCACAGATTATCTTCCTCCTGAAAGATTGACAGCATAAGCGAGTGCTGCTTGCTGTTCAATATTTAAATCCTCAAAGCCAAAGCAAACTAGCGTGAGAGGCGGTAAGGGTGAGTTTGTATAGAGAAATGTTCGATCAGACGCATCTATGAGAACGATTTTATCTTCCTCGACTTTCACTTTATAAAGTGATTGTTTGGCCGGTGTTTCTATTTCAAAACCGTAGTCGCGAAGTGTAATTCTGTAAATTTCTTTGCCGGCTTCATTTTTGAGCTGATAATTCCCATCTTCCTGCCGGCTTAAAATATAAAGCTCTTTTGTACCCTCGGCGTTCTCAATTGTCCAAGCGCTACCTTTGATCGCCGCATAGCCTAAGACTTTGCCGGCATCGCTGTTAATTCTAAACCGTTTGCTGTCACTTCCAATCGTGAAGCGAGCGATTTCTTCTTCAGCCGCATCTAGGAATTTTGCCCCACCCACGACTGGCTTAATTGAAAAGGTATTCGTTCCTCCTTTTAGTTTAAATTGAATGGTATCATCGGCATCGGTATCAGCTTGTGAGCGATTATTTTCAGCGGCTTGGCTGTTTTCAGTGTTGGAAACTTCAGGCACCTTAGCGGCGGGTGTGCCGGCATTACCACAGCTAACAAGAAGTGCTGTTACAGAAACTAATAGGCAAGAATAAATCACTCTTTTCAGTATTTTTTTCATTATTAGATTTTTTCCATTTTAATTTAACCTGTTTTTTGAGAGAACATTTAAACAAAATTTAGAATTTGATGAGAAGGGAAGGTTTCAGCAGTCGCTTTGGTGAATTTTCCTACGGCTTTATTTTATTTTTGTTTTCATCGCTATCTATAGGGTTTACCTGAATGTGATTCTTTAGAATGAGAGATTATTCATGATTTTTTATCCTTTAGATAGAAGCTATTTTGAATTTAATCATATCTTATCATGCTTTAGATAGAGAAAGGGTGCAGGAAAGTTTACCCTTTAGATCGACGATTTTGTTCACTTCATTTATTAAGATTAAGAGAGAAAGTTAAATAGTAATTAGGAGTGTTTTCATGGCTGATAAACAACAAGTACAAGAGTTGCCGCCAGAACTCAAAGACCAAATGCTTGAAGGCTCTCAACAAATTTATCTGGCTGCCTTAAATAGCGCCATGTCAAACGGGATGGATGAAGATGCTGCCCGCCGCGTTGCGATGAACACGGTAGAACATGACTACCAAAAGGGTGACGATGGCAAGTGGCACCGCCGGCCTCAACAAAGCAACCAGACCCGCAAATCGGTTCAGTCTGGTGGCAATTAGGTGCCTTTAAAAAAAAGTTTAGATCGATTGTAACGCTTGTGAGAATTTCAAGGTGCAATCATTGGTCTCTACTTAAGTAAAAAATTCAGCAAAATACAGAATCTAAAAACCTCTTGATAAGTTGGAATGCAATGACAGCTAACAAATCAGGAGGTTTTTTGCGTTGACTTCTGCGCGACAGGTCTAGATCGGTGGCAGAATGACTCCAACTAAAGCGCCAGTTTATTCGTTGCTATTGACAAAAAGGGCATCGCATAATTGATAATCGACTTGCTCAGGGAAAAGCATTCGGATATGAAAATTATTGCCGATACCGCTCAATTATTCCTTGTATGTTTTGCCCCCAAAGTATTTACATTTTGTCGTTTTTCGTGTAATCCCTAGCTTTACTGATCCGCAGGATTGAGGCGAATCATCTCCCAAGTTGTATAAGTGCCAATAGGACTCCAAATTACATAGGGAAGAAGTAAAGCAGCAGCCCATCCAGAAATCGGCCATACGGTTAGTAGTAACAGTAAACCTAAAAGGGTGCCGGTTGCCCCGATCATGGTGCCGGCTTTGAGACTTCGCAGCCTTAACATTCCTGGATTGTAGGCAACAATTGCAATTTCTACTAACAGGTAAAAAGCCATCAACAACCAAGTTTTCTGGCTTCCAGGGTCTTTTTCCCAAATAATATAAGCTGACCAAGCCCCACAAATAAAGACGATACTCCAAATAACAGGAATTAGCGCCTCAAAAGTCAGCCATCTTGGGCGCTGTAGGTGCTTGAACCACTTGACATCCTTCGGCGTAATCAAGTTACTACCTAGGGCAACCAAGAAAGTAACGCCGCCAATCACCATCCAAGATTTAATAATCATTATTCCCTCACTTTTGTGCAGTGCCCAGCCCCATAAAGCGCTCGCATCGTGTAAATTTTTCCAAGACAGGTTAGAGAGTCCTCATCCAACTCTGCTGATCCCCTAATGCCGGCCAATCTTCCAAAAACCTACAGATGGTGTTATTTTGTCAGGTGGGGAGGGCGACGGGCAATCAGCCTGGAGTCTGAATTTTGAGGAAAACTGCCCTATAGGACTGCTATCTGATTTGTAAACATCGTGAGGTGAGAAGGCCGGTTTTATAGCAAAACCAGGGTTTTTCGTGTTCACAAACAATTTAGGGTTGCTATATACTGGTTTGTAATAGCAATCTCATTCGTTGCAATCAAGTTTTTCGCCATGCCTCTCTACGATTATTTCTGTCCTAGCAATAACCAGAAGGTCGAAGTTATGCACAGTATGAACCAGGAAGTTAAAACCTGGGGCGACGTGTGCAAGTTGGCTAAATGTGAACTCGGCAATACTCCGGAAGATGCTCCTGTGCGCCGGCTGCTTAGCGTGCCAAGGCTGAGTGTCCCAACATCCGACAGTGATTACAAAAGTGCCGGGATGTCTAAGCTGGTGAAACGCGATCAAGGCGTTTATGAAAATGTGACGGCGAAGGATGGAGAAGACCGAATTGTGTATCGGTAGAATTTGAGTTTTTATCTGAATTGAAAAATTAAACCTTACCGGCACAGTGGGCGAAAAGATGCTCTTTTGGCTGTTTCTGTGCCGCATTTTTTTACGGTAAATGCGGGAAACTTCTGGTTGAGGCGAAGTGCCGGCAATTCACTCCAACCAGAATAATCAACAGCAAATATTTTGGATTATCCGCGCCACCGACGCGCAAAATAAATCAGTGTCGCTTGAGATATTTGGGTTTGCAGCCAATTAAGTGCCTGATTTTGATTGGGCTTGGCTTGATAAAACCTGCACACATCAATCAAACGAATTGGCGCTGTGGAGGTGGAATTACGCCACCGGCGGGCAAACTCTTGTAAGGTGGCGGCGGGAATTTGCTTTTGTAGCCAATCAAGCGCCTGATTTTGGTTGATCCGGCGCTGATAGTAAAGGCAAACATCAACCAGACGGATGAGGGTTGATTGGGACGAGGTGCTGGGAGTGCGCCACTTTTGGGCAAATTCCTGCAAAGTGGGTAAAGAAATTCGCCCCTGCAACCACTGTAACGATTGATTTTGATTGGCCAAACCTTGATAAAACTTGAACACGTCCAGCAGGCGAATGGGTACGTGGTATTTTGAGTTTCGCCATTTTTTAGAAAATTCGCTGAGGATGGCTTGCGGAATTTGTCTTTGCAGCCATTCAACGGCTTGATTTTGGTTAGGCAAGGCTTGATAGTATTTACCGGCATCCACCAAACTAATAATGTATTGAGACGGGGTGGGAGGTGCCGGTGTTGGGGTTGTTATGGGTGCCGGTGTTGGGGTTGGTTTCGGTGCCGGCGTGGGTGTCGGTGTAGGTGCCGGTTTGGGCATCACACTATTATCCATCAGTGCCGTCCACGTTTGAACCCCCACGATGCCATCACCTTCAAGTCCCATTGCTCTCTGAAAAGCAATGACCGCGTTTTTGGTGGTGGCACTAAAATAACCGTTAACGCTGCCAGGATTGAAGCCTTTTTTTTGCAAACATTGCTGGAAAAGCTTGATGATTGAGGTGGTTTGCCCTTCCCGTGAGCTTTGGAAGCGATTGATGTCCACACCCCCTGAGACTCCATTCACCCGCCCAGAGTCGGTGTATTGCCACATTGTCCAGGTATCCCAACCGCCGGTGATCCAAGGCGCAGAGTCGCTGGTGTAATGCGCGATCCATAGGGGATAGTCTGAGAAGCGCTGCATATCGCCGATTCGTTGCCAAAATCCGGGATAGGTGTAGATAATGGGTCTGCGCCCGGTTGCTTTCTCGACTATCGATAACCATGTTGCCATGCGTGTGGCGATTGTGCTGGCACTCATGCCGCCGGTGGATTCAATATCTAAGACTGCCGGCAAGTCTCCGGGCTGCATTTTGACAATTTTGAGGAAATGCTGCGCCTGCGCTTGGGCATCGCTTTGGGGGCGAAAGAAGTGGTACGCACCCCGCAGCAAACCGGCTGCCTTAGCGCCGGCCCAATTGGTTGCGAAGCTACTGGCGACAAAGGTTGTGCCTTCTGTTGCTTTGATAAAGGCAAAAGAAATGCCATCATTGGCAACTGCCCGCCAATTGACGTTTTCCTGAAAGTCTGAAACATCTATGCCGTATGCGCTCATGTCTGTTGAATTTGTAAAGGATGGGTTCGATTCAAGTTTCTAACAAGTTACTGAGCTTTGGGTGTTTTTTCAGTGACTTAGAAAATGAGAAGTTGTACCTATTGCGGGAAGATAATTGTAGAAATTCTGCTAAAAATAAAAGGTTGAGAGGCAGAACTTGACTGCGAACAAGCAAACCTGTAATAGGTAGCTGTTCACTAGAATGAATGATTGTTCAGCAACGGGGAAATCGCTCATGGATGTTATTCCAGCAATCGATTTGTTAGAAGGCCGGTGTGTGCGGCTGTATCAGGGAGATTATTCGCAATCGCAAACGTTTAATGAAGACCCTGTTGCGGTGGCTAAACAGTGGGTAGATCAAGGTGCGACGCGGTTGCATTTGGTGGATCTCGATGGGGCGAAAACGGGTGCGCTGGTGAACCGGCAGGCGATTGCAGAGATTGTGCGGACGGTTTCAGTGCCGGTGCAGCTTGGAGGCGGCTTGCGAGATTACGCTGCCGTTGCCGATCTATTGTCTTTGGGTGTGGATCGAGCGATTTTAGGGACGGTGGCGGTAGAAAAACCGCAGTTGGTGTGGCAGTTGTGCGAAGAGTTCCCCGGCCAAATCATTGTTGGGATTGACGCCCGTGATGGTAAAGTCGCCACGCGAGGCTGGCTGGAAACGTCTGAGGTGCTGGCAACAGATTTAGCTCAGCAGATGGCCAAACACGGGGCGGCGGCCATTATCTATACGGATATTTATCGGGATGGGACGATGCAAGGGCCAAATATGCCGGCTTTGCGAGAAATTGCCGATGCGGTTGACATCCCGATTATTGCCTCTGGTGGGGTAAGTTCGATTACTGATTTGTTGAGTTTGCTGGCGCTAGAATCTGTGGGAGTCACCGGCGTCATTATCGGACGTGCGCTGTACACGGGTGATATTTCGCTCAAAGAGGCGCTGCAGGCGATCGGTCCGGAACGGCTACAGGATATTCCCCCAGATTTTGGTTCCTCAGCATTTGCTTAAAAGCCGGTGATTGTTCTGAATCTGGGGCATTGAGATCAGCTAAAGTGCAACCGCCGTTTGAGAAGGCTGCACAACTGGAATTGTAATCATGAACTCGGCACCCTCTCCGGGTGCTGAATTGCAGATTAACTGACCTCCGTGTTTTTCTACGACAATTTGATAGCTAATTGATAATCCTAATCCTGTGCCGGCACCGACGGGTTTTGTGGTGAAGAATGGGTCAAATAGACGCCGGTGAACGGCTTCTGTCATTCCTGGCCCATTGTCTTTAATTCGGATTACGACACAGTTGTTTTCGACTGATTCTGTCTGAATCCGAATCGTTCTTTGTTCGCTGCCTTCTTTAGATAAGAAACTTTCGATCACGGATGGCTCATCAAGTATGTCAATGGCATTGGTAATGATGTTCATAAAGACTTGATTTAACTGGCCGGCGTAACACTCTATTAGGGGCAGTTTGCCATATTCTTTAACCACTTGAATTGCGCCATGTCCAGCTTTGTCTTTAAGCCGGTGTTGTAAAATCAGCAGGGTATTATTAATTCCTTCATGAATATCAACCGGCTTCATTTCGGCTTCATCCAACCGCGAGAAATTGCGTAGCGAGTAAACAATTTCGCGAATGCGATCAGCCCCCATTTTCATTGAAGACAGCAGTTTAGGTAAATCTTCACTTAAAAACTCTAGCTCAGCCGCCTCTATTTCCTCTGCAACTCTAGGTGTGGGATTGGGATATTCTTCCTGGTAAACTTCAATCAATTGCAGCAGGTTTTGGGCATACTCTTTGGCGTGAACTAAATTGCCATAGATAAAGTTAACCGGGTTGTTAATTTCGTGAGCTACGCCAGCAACCAACTGACCGAGAGACGACATTTTTTCGGTTTGAATCAGTTGAGTTTGGGTTGTTTGGAGTTCTTGCAAGGTCAGTTTTAATTGTTTCGCCTGTTCTTTAAGGCGCACATTTTTTTTCTGTAATTCCAGCGTGCGTTCTTCAACTCTCAACTCCAGCGTTCGGCTATAATCTTCTAATTGCTCATTCGCTGCTTTGAGGCGTTCAGTGGCATCTGACAAATTCCCATAAAGACGAGCATTTTCTAGCGAAATCGCAACTTGAGAAGATAGAAGTTTTAGGAGTTCTAGCCTGTCTGGAGTAAATGCGCCGGCGATCAAATTATTTTCCAAGTAAAGAATGCCGGTGAGTTTGCCTTGATTGATGATAGGCGCACATAAGATTGACTTGGGCTGCTTATTTGCGATATACGAATCGGTTGTAAAGAGTCCCTCACAAGCGGCATCATTTAAAACGACGCTTTCTTTCGTTCTTTCTACATAATTTATGACCGACAAAGGCAAATTACGGCTGGTTGCAACTGGGGTGTTAACACCCAATACCGTCTCATCTCGATCAACTGTAGCGCTGGCTTCTATCATCAGCGTCCCACTTTTTTCCAAGATGAGATAGCTGGTTTGAGCGCCGGCATTTTCCATAACAATTTGCATTAATTTCTCTAGCAAATTGCTTAAAAGGATTTCTCCGGAAATGGCTTGGGTTGCTTTAATGACGGTGGCTAAATCCATCGCTGCTGAACTGCCGCCGGTTGTCGAGACGGTTGTCTTGTGTAGGGACGTTAAATTTTGCGCCGGCTCATCTGCAATCTCTCGCTTCTGCCTCAAAGAAAGTAACTGTGGATATCTTTCTTCTAAGTCTTTTACCTTGGCTTTTGCTCCCCAGTTAATATAACCATAATGTGCTTTTGTTAAATACATTTGAGCAATTTCATCTCTTCCTTTCGTTAGATAAAATTCTGCGGCTAGTTCATAAGCGAGCGCTTCTTCCTGAATGTAACCCTGTTCTTTAGCTCCGGCAATCGCTCGATCATAATACTCTGCCGCTTCCCAATGTTGCCCCAAAACTCTTGCTTTCTCTGCTTCTACTAAATGATATTTATGCAGATAATTTGTTGGGGCGTGATTAGCCCAGTGCTGCATTTTTTCTTGATTCAGCTTCACTTGGCTTAATATTTTTTGCTGTTCGCTAGCATCGGTAGAGAGATAGTGGGCGAGGAGAGACAGAGAATAGTAAAAGTTGTGTTCAGGAACTGTCATCGAGCCAACGACACCTCCTGCGTATTCTGCGGTTAATTGGGCGTTTGCAATCGCTTGAGGATAATCTTTAAACAAGTAAGCAAGAATGGTTTTAGCAAGATATACAGAGAAAAGAGAAGTTTGATTATTAGTCGCTAGCAATCGCGGCAACATTTCCGCTTCATCAAAACTATTTCCAATTAACTGATATTTATTTTCCGCTTCTCCTAGCAAATTTAATACGAGCTGTCCCCATATTTTGGCGTAGTACAGAGGAAATTCCTGTTTCAGTTTGAGCAAGAGTTCAATGTAAGTCGTTTGCTTGGGAACAACAGATTCTAAACTTTGACCAACAAAAAATAGATAGTGGCAATAGTACATTGCACAATAGCCGGCATATTCGATGTCTCCGGTTTCTAAGCCGCTTTGAACGCCCTCCAATAATGGTGTAATCGCTTCTCTGCCGTGTTCCTTCCAGTGCCTAATCTGATTATTAAATACCATATATATTTTGCATTTTAATTCTTTAGCATTAAATTTATCTAATAAATGCAAAGCCATTTTTCCTGAGTAATATCCTGCATCTTGATCGCCCGCTGACCCACATAAAATTAAGCCATAAACGACATAAGTGTAAGCGGCTAATGCTGAATGACCGTACTTAACACAGATGTCGATCATTGTCAGTACGATTTGTGGAAAAACTTCTGGTTTGCCGATATAAGCAGGAGAATTCACAGCAATGAGTATCCGCATCGCTGCTTGTTGAACGGGATCTGTCAAAATGTGAATATTTTCTAAGTCTTCAATTTGAGGCAAGTCTAAGCATCCGCTTCCATTTTGGGGTACTGAAGAGAGGTCAACGCCTAGCATTTCTAAGACAGAAATTCCTGTCTCAACGGCTTTGAGCATTTGGTTTTGAGCGTTGTAAAATTGTATTTTTAGCTCATATACCTTGACTCGTTCAAGCAGGGTTTTAGCTTCTTGCAGGACGACTTCGCAACGCCGTTCGGCTTCCTCAAAGTTGGTGTTTAAATATTCAACTTCCACGGCTTCAACATAGAGTGCCAGTGTTAAGTCATACTGACTTTGCCAGGTGTCAATTGCCAGCAGTCCTATTGCTACATTTAAATATCTGAGTGCAGCTTCATAAGCGGTTGCTGCCTTGGCACGCCGGCCTGAAGTAAGATTGAGTGCTGCCAGTTCATCTTTTTGCTTTTGATTAGTAATTAAATCAGCGCCTATATTCAAATGGTTAACAATATCAAAAAGATTTTCAGCCAGCGTTTCGCGCCCCATATTTTGCAGCAGCAATTGACCGACTTTCAGGTGTACTTCTTTTTTATGGTCAGCAGGAATTAAGGCATAAGCTGCTTGCTGAACCCGGTCGTGTAAAAACTTGTAGTCAACCTGTATCTCTCTTACTGCGTTATTGATATCATCTGGATCAAACGCGAGGGGAATTTTATAGTCGGAATTCAAAGGTAGAATTAAACCGCGCTGAAGTGCCGGCCACAGTTCCCCAGCGGTAGCAATGGCCGGTTTTTCATTCACAATCGCCAGAATCTCTAAATTAAACTGATTTCCAATACAAGCGGCCAGCTTTAAGACGTTCTGCGTTGCCTCTGGCAGTTTTTGAATTTGGCTGACCATTAATTCAACGACATTTTCGGTAATTCCTATGGCTTGAATTTGGGCAATTTCCCAATCCCAAGAATCTGCAACGATGTCGTAAGCTAACAGATTCTCTGAATGCAGAGACTTGAGTAATTGAGTTAAGAAAAAAGGATTTCCTCCGGTTTTATTTAGCATGAGTTCTGCTAAATACTTTGCTTTGCCGGTGGAGCAACTCATTGTCTCTGCGATTAACTGAGTCACATGATCTAACTTTAAAGAACTCAGGGTTATCGTATTGACAATAGCTCCTGCTTTATGAATTTCCTCTAAAGTTAGTATGAAAGGATGGGTCGCACTGACTTCATTATCTCGATAAGCACCAATGAGTAATAAATATTGGCTTTCTGGATCTGTAATCAGTAGTTCAATTAACTTGAGCGAGGCCAAATCCGCCCACTGCAAGTCATCGAGAAATAAAACCAGTGGGTGTTCTTTTTTTGTGAAAACATGAATGAATTGTTGAAAGACTCGATTAAACCGATTTTGAGCTTCAGCAGCACCCAATTGCGGCACCGGCTGTTGTTTTCCAACAATCAGTTCAACTTCGGGAATTACATCGATAATCACCTGACCGTTGGGGCCAAAAGCCTCTAAAAGTTTTTGCTTCCAAGCTTCTATTTGTTCGCTGCTTTCTGTTAGCAGTTGCCGCATTAATGACTGGAAGGCTTGAATGAGTGAAGCATAAGGAATATTTCGCTTATATTGATCGAACTTGCCGGCAATAAAATATCCCCGTGCCGCTACAATGGGTTTATGAATTTCATTAACTAAGGCCGACTTGCCAATCCCTGAATAGCCGGCAACCAGCATCATTTCACTTTTGCCTTGTGCGGGCAAATTTGGGGTGAAAGTTGCTTGTTCTTCACCCAACTTTTCTACGATATTCGCCCCGGATCGGTTATCCTGCGGACAGGCTACGCGCACAAAAGCATTCATCAGTATGGCAACTTCGGCATCGCGTCCGTAAAGTTTTTGGGGAATGAGAAATTGACCAGATTTATCTCGCTGACCGACCGTAAAGTTTTCTATTTTGCCGGTGGTTTCTAACTGAATGAGACAGGCTTCTAAATCTGCTTTTAATCCTAATGCAGTTTGATAGCGATCTTCAGCGGTTTTGGCGAGTAATTTCATCACGATGTCAGAAACCGCTTTGGGAATTTCTGAATTGAGCTGATGAGGCGACACCGGCATTTTAGCAATGTGGCAGTGGACTAATTCCAGAGGATCGGTTGATTGAAAGGGTAGCCTGCCGGTGAGTATTTCATAAAAAGTAACCCCTAGAGAATAAAAGTCGGTGCGGTAGTCAATCGACCGATTCATTCTGCCGGTTTGCTCTGGAGACATATAGGCAAGCGTCCCTTCCAAAAAACTGGGATTGCTCAGTTGAGGACTTTCTGCCGAAAGGTGGGTGGCAATGCTGAAATCGATAATTTTTACTTGGTCAAGTTGCTTGTTTATAATAATATTATGAGGTTTAATATCTTTATGAATAATATGATTTTTGTGTAGATCGCTGAGGATGGAGGCTAGCTGAATTGCAATTTTTAAAAAATCTTTTGATGGAATTTTTTGAAGGGCTAGTAAATTTTTGAGGGATGCCCCGCTAAAATCTTCTAAAATGAGTGCCAAACCGTTTTGATAGTTCTCCAAACTATAGGGTTTTACAATTCCTTCTATATTCAGAGGTTCAAGGATTTTATACTCATGTCTCAAGCGGGTGAGCGCTTCTAAAGTGGGATACTCAGCTTTCAGGGTTTTAACGATCACTGAGGTTAATTCTGGCTCCCTAGCTCCACGATAAATGATGGTACTGATGCCTTCATGAATCGCTTCGATGAGTGTGTATCCTGACAGGGATTTGATCATGTTGGTTTTTAAGGCTGCTAAAGTTATGCTGAAGTAATGGGGTGGGGCTGGTAGATGTACTTACCTGATGGAAATTGCTATCGGCTTACGCGCCAGGGATTTAGTCGGATTGAACGTGACAGGTAGCAGCCAGCAGACTCGTGAGTGGAATGCAGTTGCGTTACCTTTAAGCCTACAATTTTAAAGTGATTTTAATAGGTTTAACCACCGAAAATTTAAGGAGCGCCGCTTGTGTAAATTCCCGGAGAAAACGAGTCCGTAAATTCCCATGTGAATTGCTTCTAGCAAGTGCAACTGTATATTTAGAAGTAGCCTAAGGAGCGGCTACTCGTAAATATAGCCGCAAAATTTAAATCCCCGTATAATTGCCGGCTGAGAATAAAAAATATCGAGAGCAAGTCAGTGAAACCTTATCAAAAAATGCCGATTCAGGAGTGCGACGAGCCTCTGGTGGCAATTCCTCTGGATTGCTTTGCAGTTGTTGCGCCTCATCCATACCAAGCCTTGGGTGCACCTTACGGGACAAAATCACCGTTTTATGTGCGTCAAGGTGTTTTAACCGGCTTAATAAACGCTCAAACCGAATTACAACACCGGCAGCCTGGTTGGCGCATCCAAATCTTCGATGCCTACCGGCCCATTTCAGTGCAGAAATTTATGGTAGACTACACCTTTGCTGAAATCGTCTCTCTCCACAATTTGACGGCGGCAGATTTAACAGAAACTCAGCGACAAGCCTTTTTAGAGCAGGTGTATCAATTTTGGGCAGCACCTAGCCTCAACCCAGCAACGCCGCCACCCCATAGCACCGGCGCTGCGGTGGATGTGACGCTGCTAGACGCCACAGGTGAGCCGGTGGATATGGGTTCTCCGATTGATGAAATTTCGCCGCGATCTTATCCGAATCATTTTGCCGGCAGCAAAGAGCCGGTGGAAATACAATATCACGCACATCGGCAGCTCTTGGCAGAAGTGATGAGTTCAGCCGGTTTTCAACGCCATTCCAACGAATGGTGGCACTTTTCCTGCGGCGATCAGATGTGGGCGTGGTTGTGCAGTCAACAGGGTGCCGGTGAGCCGGTTGTGGCGCGTTACGGGCGCGTAGAATAGCCAATGTGCGAGTAATTTTAGGGAAATAAAAATATGAAATAGCTTGGGAATTTAAGTGCCGGTGTTTTGATTGCTAATCGCCTTTTGAAATTCCCTCACCGCGTCATATTGATCTGAATAATTAACATACTGAGCCAATAGATTCAAGTCTAGTTCTGGTAGTAAAATACTGCGTTCGCACAGCTCATACTCCTGTTCCCCCAAATGATAAACCTCAAGCTTTCCATTTTGCCAAAACCACACTTCAGGAACACGAACTCGCTTGTAATTTTCCAGCACATTCACACCGCCGCTGGTAATAACCACCTCGATAATAATATCGGGAACAGGTTTTTTTGTTTCTAGATTATAAGAATCGTCAGGCTTTTTTCTTCCCCGAATCTCCCGATTTCCTAAAGTCGGGCCACCACGAGCGTAAAATCGGATGCCTTTCTCACGGAAGTAGGTTTCCAGTAATAGGTTAATTGTTCTCTTTTTGTCTTCATGTTCAGGTGAAAGCGGAGCCATAATATCCAATGTTCCATCAAGATAAATTAGTCGGGTGCCGGCAATTCCCTCCAAGGCTAATTCTATGGCTTCAAACTGCTCCCAACTAACTCCGTGTAAGGTTACACAACCTTCTTGAGGTGGCAAACCGGCTTGTTTCTCCAAAAGTGGTGAACTCATTTTAATGCCTGAATAGGAAAATTTTGGATTGCTCTATTACCTGCCCGATTAGAACTCACAATGGACAAGTTAACTTGATGATAACAAAAAGGTATTTGAACGAGGCCGCACTTATAAAATTCATTCTGCTGCTTGTTAAATCATTTTGAATGCTTGTTCAATACATCAAAAAGGTGTGGCTTCTTTTGGAGGAATTTTTTATAAGACAAAAAATGCGCCTGAGATTCTCTCAGACGCATAAAATTGATAAATTGTCAATACAAAATCTAACCGTTGAGTGCCTCAGCGCCGCCCACAACTTCCAGAATTTCTTGCGTAATTGCTGCCTGCCGCGCTTTGTTGTAAGACAGCGTCAGGCTGCCAATCAATTCTTTAGCGTTGTCACTGGCGCTGCTCATTGCCGTCATCCGCGCCGCCAGTTCGCTAGCCGCAGACTCTTGCAGTGCCCGCAGTAGCTGGTTACTGAGATACAGGGGCAACAAGGCGTCAAGAATTTGCACCGGATCTTGCTCAAATAGCATATCTCTCGGCAGACTCGTCATCGCCGGCGCACTCACTTTTTCGCGCTGAACTTGGAAATCTCCCCCTTGAGAAGTGAGGCGGAAAATTTCATCATCTCTAACTTCTAAACCTTGGGAAGTCAGCGGCAACAGCGTTTGAACAACCGGCCTGGAACTGATAAGCGAAACAAACTTGGTGTAAATCAATTCCACCCGATCCACTGTTTCAGACAAAAACAGCGACAGCAGTTGATCCGCAATTTGAGAAGCTTCATCTGCGGTGGGAATTTGTTCTAAGCCGGTGTAAGTCGCATCAATCGGCTGATTGCGTCGTTGGAAATACTGCGTGGCTTTGCGCCCCACCAGGACAAATCTGTAGTCCACGCCTTGAGCTTTCAGTTGCTTGGCCCGGTTTTCAGCCTGCTTGATGATGTTGTTGTTGTAGCCGCCACACAAACCGCGATCACCAGAAATGACGAGCAACCCAACCGACTTTACTTCCCGCTGCCGCAGCAAGGGGAGGTCGGCATCTTCAAACCGCAACCGGGCTTGTAAGCCGTAAAGCACTCGTACCAAGCGATCGGCAAAGGGGCGAGTTCCAATTACCTGTTCTTGGGCGCGACGTACTTTAGCGGCGGCCACAAGGCGCATGGCTTCTGTAATCTTTTTGGTATTTTTAACCGACTGGATACGGTCACGAATCGCTTTTAGATTTGCCATAATCTTGAGTCTTGAGTGTTTCTTAAGTCCTGAGTCCTGAGTTGGAGAGTTCTGAGTTTTGGGCATTGCTTTTTTACTCAGCACTCAGCACTCAGCACTCAGCACTTTTTATGCCATTGCCTTGAAGGCTTGAGTGCTGCTTTCTGAGTTTTGGCGTTGCTTTTTACTCAAAATTCAGCACTCAGCACCCAGCACTTTTTACGCCATTGCTTTGAATGATTGCTTGAATTCGGCGACTGCTTCTTTCAGAACCTTTTCTGCCTCATCACCCAGCTTCTTCTCAGTCTTAATCAACTCAGCATACTTGGGCTTGCTGGTGCGTAAATATTCGCGCAAACCTTTAGTAAAGGTGGTGATTTTGTTAACTGGGATGTCATCCATTAGGCCATTAATACCGGCATAGATAATCGCCACTTGCTCGTTCACCGGCAGCGGAGAATATTGAGACTGTTTCAGCAGTTCGCGTAAACGCTCACCCCGTGCCAGTTGGTTCTGAGTGGTTTGATCCAAGTCGGAGGCGAACTGAGCGAAGGCTGCCAAGTCGTCATACTGAGCCAGTTCCAGTTTCACCTTACCGGCAACTTGTTTCATTGCCTTGGTTTGAGCGGCGGAACCCACACGGGACACGGAGATACCGGGGTTTACTGCAGGTCTCAGACCAGAGTTGAACAGGTTGGAAGAAAGGAAAATCTGGCCATCGGTAATCGAAATCACGTTGGTCGGGATGTAGGCAGATACGTCACCGGCTTGGGTTTCGATGATGGGTAGGGCGGTCATGCTGCCTTCACCCAGTTCGTTGCTGAGCTTTGCAGCCCGTTCTAGCAAACGAGAGTGGAGGTAGAAAACGTCCCCAGGATAGGCTTCCCGTCCGGGTGGCCGGCGCAGCAGCAAAGACATTTGACGGTAAGCTTGGGCTTGCTTGGAAAGGTCATCGTAGACCACCAAGGTGTGCTTGCCTTTATACATGAAGTATTCCGCCATACTCGCGCCGGTGTAGGGAGCGAGGTATTGCAATGTTGCGGGGTCACTTGCGTTTGCAGCAACAACGATGGTATAGTCCATCGCGCCTTTTTCTTGGAGAACGTTGACGATGTTCGCCACGGTTGAGGCTTTTTGGCCAATAGCGACGTAAACGCAGATTACGTTTTCGCCTTTTTGGTTGATGATGGTGTCAATGGCGATTGAAGTTTTGCCGGTTTGCCGGTCGCCAATGATCAGTTCGCGCTGGCCACGTCCGATGGGAATCATGGAGTCGATGGCGGTGATGCCGGTTTGCAGCGGTTCATACACTGAGCGGCGTTCGATAATACCGGGTGCCGGTGATTCAATCAAACGAGTTTCGCTAGTGTTGATTTCGCCTTTGCCATCGATCGCACGGCCTAGGGCGTCCACGACACGACCCACAAGGGCATCACCCACCGGCACCTCAGCAATTCTGCCGGTGGAGGTGACAGAGGAGCCTTCTTGAATATCGCGGCCTTCACCCATGAGCACTGCGCCCACGTTATCTTCTTCAAGGTTCAGGGCGATGCCAATGGTGCCGTCTTCAAATTCGAGCAGTTCGCCGGCCATTGCTTGTTCCAAGCCATAAATCCGGGCGATGCCGTCGCCAACTTGCAGCACGGTTCCGACGTTTGAAACTTTAACGTCTTGGTCGTACTGCTCAATTTGCTGCCGAATAATATTGCTGATTTCGTCAGGTCTAATACTTACCATTTTTGTTACTTGTCAGGTGTCAGATGTCAGAGCTCAGGTGTAAGTTGTTGCCGGTCAATATGTCCTTTGTCATTGGCAACGGACAAAGAACGTTTAACAAATGACTAAGCCGCACTGCTGAGGCGGATACCAATACGGCGCAGCTGTCCTCGCAAACTAGCGTCAACGACTTGCGATCCCACTTTAATTATGACGCCGCCAATCAAGTCGGGGTCTATTTTGGTACTCAGTTCAACAGCTCGTGCGCTGGTCATTGCTTGTACCTTTTCACGGACTGCTTGCTGCTGCGCTTCTGTCAGTTCTACTGCAGAGATGACTTCAGCTAAAACGGTTTGATTGAGTTCGCGCAGAAGTGTCAGGTATTGTTGAGCGATACCTTCTAAGAACAAGATGCGACGCCTATCTACAAGCAGCATCAAAAAATTGCGGGTGAAGGGGTGAACTCCCTCGCCGGCAATTTGTCCTAAAACTGCTTTTTTGTCCGCTTCTTTTACGAAGGGATTGCCCAAAAACTGGCGCAATTCTTCTGAATTTTCCACAGCACTGAGCAGGGAACGCACATCTTCTCCGATTTGCTCTGTGAGATTTTGCGCTTTAGCCGCCGACATCAGAGCTTCTGCGTAGGGTTCGAGGATTTCAGCACTAACCAAACTGCCTTTCATCAACGCCCTCCTAGCATCGTAATGCTGCGATCAATCAATTGTTGCTGAGTACCCTCATTTAATTGAGACTTGAGTTGAGACTCAACTTGCTGCAAAGCCAGTGCTGCGACGCGCTGGCGCAGTTCCTTCAGCACCCGATCCAGGTCAGAATTTAGATCTCTGGCTGCATCTGCCTTGAGGCGCTCAACATCTTTGGTTGCCTGCGCTAAGATGGCTTCTTTTGCCACTTTTGCCCGTTCTTCTGCGCTGCGGCGGATTCGTTCTGCCTCGGCTTGGGCTTGGGTTAATTTTTGCTGCGCGTCGGACAATGCTGCCGCTGCGTCTTTCTGCCGCTTTTCTGCTTCCTTAATGGCTGTTTCAATGGCGGCGCGTCGTTCACTGAGGATCTTCCCCAAGAAACCACGCCCGAAGTAAAACAGCACTCCAATAATAATCGCCAGGTTTATTAGGTTGGTTTCTAATATGTCTATATTGAGACCGACCCCACCTTCCGCTAATTCCGAGTGCACTTCACTGGCTGCTGTAGCCAATACTAAAAAAATCCCCATCATACTCAATCCATAACTGTGTTCATTAGCTCTGGGCTAGGAGAATTGAGAATTGAGAATTGAGAATTGGGAAGTCATTCTTAATTCTTAATTCTTAATTCTTCATTTGACTAACTCAGGGCCGAGGAGTTTTTCGAGGATCTGGCGACTGAGGGTGTCCACCTGTTGTTCAAGAGATCGCATGGCTTCTTGTTTTTGCTGTTCGATCTCTTGCTGAGCTTTTTCTCGCTCTTGCTGGGCCTGTTTTTGCGCTTGGGCTATTTGCTCAGCCGCCATTTTTTGGGCATCTGCTTCAGCCTGGGCAATAATTGCTTGAGACTGCCGACGAGATTCCCCTAGCTGTTGCTCATATTGAGATGCCAACATCTGGGATTTTTCCAGGCGTTCGCGGGCTTGTTTTTGATTGTTGCGGATGTACTCCTCCCGCTCATCTATTGCCTTAGTCAAGGGCTTATAAAAGATTGCGTTCAGAATCGCCGCCAATAGTAAAAACTGCACAGCCATCAAAGGCAGCGTGGCATCTATATCAAATAGCCCGCCTCCCTCCTCTGCAGCAGTTTCAACGGCTAATAAAATTGTCCAGTATGTCATGGCTTTTAATGAACCCGATCTCTGTTAATAAAGAGCGATTTGCGGGTGAAGATTGAGTGATGAAGGATGAAGGATGAAAGATAATTTCACGCTTCACCCTTCACCTTAAGCACTACGCACACGCTGAGCGATCGCCCCTGCTTCAGTGCGTTAGAACTTCAGTTTTTTCTTAGGCAAACGGGTTGGCGAATAGCAGCACCAGGGCAACCACTAGACCATAAATGGTGAGCGCTTCCATGAATGCCAAGCTCAACAGCAGGGTGCCACGAATTTTTCCTTCTGCTTCGGGCTGACGGGCAATCCCTTCCACAGCTTGACCTGCAGCATTACCTTGACCGATACCAGGGCCGATCGCGGCTAAACCAACAGCAAGAGAAGCGGCCAAAACGGAAGCAGCAGCAACTAATGGATCCATGATAATTTTCCTGACTTCTAGTACAAGTAACTGAACAAACGACAGAATCAAAATTTTTAGATTTTAGATTTTAGATTTTAGACTTTAGGATCTAAAATCCACGTCTCCAAAATCTACAATTTCATCAACGCAGTGAGGGTTCACTCGTGATGCTCTTCACCACCATGCCCTTCCATTGCCTCATGAATGTAGGCAGCTGCCAGAGTGGCAAAAATCAACGCCTGAATCGCACTGGTAAAAAGTCCCAAAATCATGACCGGCAATGGCACAAACAAGGGAACCAGCAGCACCAGTACCGCCACCACCAATTCATCCGCCAAAATGTTGCCAAATAGACGGAACGAGAGCGAGAGGGGCTTGGTAAAATCTTCCAGAATGTTGATGGGCAAAAGGATTGGCGTTGGCTGGATATACTTGGCAAAGTATTCTAAGCCGCGCTTGCTGAAGCCGGCATAAAAATACGCCAGAGATGTCAGCAGTGCCAGGGCCACGGTGGTGTTAATGTCATTGGTTGGGGCAGCCAATTCACCTTCAGGCAAATGGATTAGCTTCCAGGGAATTAATGCTCCCGACCAATTTGACACAAAAATGAACAGAAATAGTGTGCCAATAAATGGCACCCAAGGGCGGTACTCTTTCTCGCCAATCTGGTTTTTGGCCAGATCCCTGATAAAGTCCAGGGCGTATTCCATAAAGTTTTGCATACCACGGGGAATTCGCTGTACGTTCCGCGTGGCTGCCAGGGAAGCTATCACTAGCACGGCAATTACAAACCAGGAGGTGAGAAACACCTGTCCATGCAGTTTTAGATTGCCGATTTGCCAGTATAAATGCTGGCCGACTTCCAATTTGGCGAGGGGAAGAGTGTAAAGGGCGTTTAAAACATCCAGCATATCGATTCAGGAGTCTTCCAAGCGCGATGTCCATCAGGACATACGACTGGGCGAAAGAGTAGTTGGAGGATTCACAGGTTGTCTGACTTATTTAGGTCAGGCATGAGTGTTGTTCGCAACACATAAACGATGAGCGCGGCTTTATATGTCAGAAATCCCAAAAATATGGGCAATATGTGTAGCTGATTCCATTGAGTTGCTACTATAATCAACCCAATGAATATTGCTAACCGCGTCTTGCTAAGACGCTCTTTTTCTCTGCCAAGGCGCTCAACGTCCTTCGCCAACATTCTCAAGTAAACCACACCTGTGCACGCCCCGATCAAATAATTCAGGGCAATGTTTAGCGAGTAAGCAATCCAGACAGAAACGAAGATAATCCCTGTCAGTGCCAGAGTCCATAGCAATAACTCTTGTTGGAGTTGGTAGAACTCTTGCATCGATTCATCCGGTTCTGATCGAACAGAAACAGATTGAGGAGCATCTTCCGTTGCGGAAGTCGGTTCGAGAGAGTCGTCTGGCAAGTTCACCAAAAGATGTTTGGATGTGCAGGCCACTGCCAATGATATCACGCAGGGGTAACAATTCTTAAAAAAGAATTAATCAGATGGGCATGGGGCATGGGGGATGGGGGATTGGGCATAGGGCATGGGGCATGGGGCATGGCTTCGCCAACCTAAAGGTAGGGGGATTGGGCATGAGGAGATTGGGAAAAAGGGGGAATTTTTGGTGTGTAGGGCGTTAGTTCCTAGCTCTACACTTAATCCTGCTGGTGGGAGAATAGGTAGGCACCGGCAGCCGAGAGGGCAATGGCAATGACCAGCAACACCGGCACGCTGTACCAGGGAAATTGGGAAGCCGGCAAATAAGCGGCAGCACGTAAGCCAATGCTGGTATAAGTCAGCGGCAGCAGATAGACAATTGCTTTAATTGCCGCCGGCAGGGTTGCCGGATCAAAAAATGTCGCACCTAAGAAAGACATCGGGATAATCAAAAAATTGTTTGCCAAACCGACACTTTCCAGGGACTTGACACTTAAGCCCATAATCACCCCCAACCCAGAAAATACGGCACAGTTAAGCAGCAGCAACAAAAGAAACAGCGGGTTGAGAAAACTCCACACCTTGCCGGTGAACAAAATCGCCACGAGGATCACAGAACCCGATGTCATCAACCCGCGCACAATTCCCGCTATCATTTTGCCGATGTGCAACGCTAAGGGGTGCACCGGCATCAGCAACATCTCTTCAAATGTCTTGCTAAACAGCCGGTCACCACAAATTGAAAACGTGGTGCCTCCAAAACAAATTGCCATCGATGACAGCGCCACCATCCCCGGCAGCATAAATTCCAAATAGCTGCTGTAATTACCACTAATTCCTGATCCAGGCTTGATTGAGCTTCCTAGCCCCAAGCCAAAAGCGAGAATGTAGATCAACGGCGACACCAACCCAGAGGCGGCAACTTGGACAATTCGCACGCGCAAATCAAGCCAATCTCCCCAAAATACAGTGAGACTGTCTTGCCAAATGGTCCTAATCAGCGAAGGTTTCAGCGAGGTATCAAAGTTCACAGATGCTAGAGCGTTGAGATTGTCGATCCGTATTGTTACATTTGTCAACGCTCCAACTTAAAACTTTCAACTCAACACTGACGTTAGAAAGGATGTCGAGTTAATTTGCCACTCATATTTTTTTGGACTTGTCAAGAATTCCTCTCTTCTTCACCCTTGGCATGAGAGCGCCTTTACTCAGAACTCAGCACTCAGCACTCCTTATTAATTCAGCCAAGGGGGATTGGTAACATTGTGAGGATTTGAGAGCCATAAATCATAGCGAGTAAGCGTTTCACCTGTTTGCAGGTGCTTGATGAATGGCTTAGCCATCCAAATTTGGCAGCCGCACAGCGGTTTCGGTTCCTTGATTTCAAAGCCGCCGGCAGTTGGTTGCACCTGGAAAAATTCAATATGCCAGTGAGCCGGCTCAACGGCTATGTGGGTCGGGGTTTCCGTCCCAGCGGCAACGCCTGCCTGACGGTTATCAGCTTTAATGGCGCTTGTAAAAAAGTCAATATCGAGCAAATAAGATTCAAACCCTTGCGTGCCGGCAACTGCTAAAATCTGCTGCCAATCATAAACAATCGGTTGCTCACCCTCCCAGCACGTATCTGTGGTGAAGCAGTAGCCCCCCAAAAGCCACACCAATTTTGACAAAATGCTTTCGACTCTGGATCGGTCGCGTTGCAGAAGTTCCACATCCTCAGGCAGTAGCAGGCGACCGGGTACACACCACCAGTATTCCCAAGCAACTAAGGCGTCTAGGGGAATAATCCGTTTGACGATGCCGGGAATGCGATCACGTAACTGAATTTTCTGAATTTCTGCCGGCGTTGCTTGTCGCGGGTCGGGAATTGGCAGTTCCAGGTTTTTGGCTAGGGGATGCGAGTGAGCGATGGCCATTTCGTTTGGGATAAACGAGTGCATATCCAATAGCAACGCGTCAGTATCTACCATGATCCATCCCTCAAGTAGTTATTGCCCAATTCACAGATAAGTAGGCGGAAAAAATTCAACACTCCTAAACAGGGGAATAGGGCTTTTGATATGATCATCACCACATCCGTAGCTTGCTCGGTGCGAAGCAGTGGGATGGGGCAAGGCTGCACCATCCTGAATATATGGGGACGAGGTAAAGGAGTTGCGTTTATCGATATCCGCCTACTTAACTTGTGATTTTAAGTTTAGAACCTTATCCATAGAGCAATCTTAAAACTTTATGACAATTTAAACATTTTTTATATTTATTTACCAAAGGTGAATAAATATCACTTTTATATAAAACTTTAGCGTCCACCGGCTTGGAAAATAAATATCCCTAGCACCATTCACCTTTGAGGGAGCGCAGGATCGCTAATTGTTCGCTATTTTATCTGCCTAAAGCCGTATCTTTTTCTAAATTTTCTACCCTTAAAACCGGCAAGGGGGCGATGACAGGTTTCACTTCCTGTCCTACCCTAACTTACGGCATTCCGTTTTATGGGTTGATTAATATCGTTATTTGCAGCCTGTTTATTATGGCAACTCATAACGGTTTTTTTAGGTTTAATGGCAACTTCACCGTAAATGTTGTGCCGCTTCCAGGTTCGCTCGTCACTAAAATTGTGCCCCTGTGTAAATCTGTCGCTCGTTTCACAATAGCTAAACCCAGACCTGTTCCCGGTATTTCGCTAGCATTTTGGCCGCGATAGAAAGGTTCAAACAATCGTTCTTGGTCTTCTGGAGTAATGCCAATCCCCTGGTCTTGAATGTGGAAGACTGCCTCGCCTTCCCACTCTGCGAGTTTAAAATAAACCTTGCTATTGGGTGGCGAATATTTCAGCGCATTTGAAAGTAAATTGCTGAGAATGTACCGCAACAATTTCTCGTCCATACAGGCTTCGCAACTATCCCCTTGCCGAATAAAGGAAATTGTTGTGTTATTGACTGCCCCCATTTGAATTTCTTCAACCAAATTGCAACAAAAATTATCCAAATCTATGGGTGCTGGATTAAACGCTAGTTTATCCACATCTGAGCGCCCGACGATTAGAACATCCTCTAACAAATCGGTCATTCTTCTAACCGCTTCCTTAATTCGACCGAAATATTTTTTGTGTTGCCTTTTGGACAATTGTTTGCTGTGATTTTCGAGTAATTCTGTAAAACCTAAAATGACTGTTAGGGGGTTACGAAATTCATGGGTGACCATGTAAACAAACCGAGATTTAAGTAAATTGAGTTCTTTTTCTTTAGCTAGAGCTAAACGAATCTCGGCTTCTAAGCGCTGGCGTTCGGCAATTTCATAACGCAGTTGCTCATTCACCAGAGTGAGAGCGGCGGTACGTTCCTCAACTTTGGTTTCGAGCTGTTCATTCAGCTGTTGCAGTGCTGCTTCAGCCCGCTTGCGCCCGCTAATGTCTCGCACGATTGCTAAAGCTGAGCCATCGGTTTCGATCTCTACATCTTCTGTATTAACGATTCGCACCTCGTAATCGCGCAGATTGTTATTGAGGGGGATCTGGTACTCAAAGATTTGCGTCTCGCCGGTTGAGAGCGCTTGCGTTGCATAGTGGGTGATCGCACTTGCCACCTCCACCGGCAGGATCTCCCGCACATTTTTACCTAAAACGTCACACTTGGATACCACCGGCTGAAAATCATCTGCCGGCAAAAAATCCAAAAAAGTGCCATCTTTACTGATGCAAAACATAGTATCCGGGATAGCGCTAAGAATGGCGCGATTTTTAGCCTCGCTGTGTCTCAGTGCCGCCTCTGCCTGCCGGCGTTCTCGTCGCCCTGCTGCCTCGCGCAACTCCCGCTCAATCGCGGGAAGTAGTCGGGCAAGCTTGTCCTTCATCACATAATCATGGGCACCGGCTTTCATCGCAGCAACCGCCACTTCCTCACCAATTCTGCCTGAGACAATAATGAATGGCAGATCCAGCCCTTTGTCGCGCATCAGATGCAAAGCGGCTAGGGCGTTGAAGTGAGGTAAAGAATAATCCGCCAAAATAATATCCCAGTTGTGCCCCTCAAGGGCGGCGCTCATCGCCTGCGCGGTTTCCACCCGTTCCACAAAAGGCTGGTAACCGCCGCGTCTGAGTTCGCGCAGCATCAGAACCGCGTCGTTTTCCGAATCTTCTACAATCAAAACCCGTAACGACACACTCATAGAATTTACAGCCGCACCGGCGGGGCTTCGTTGAGCAGTAACCAATACAGCCCCAACTGCTGCACGGCTTGGGAAAATTCAGTAAAATCAACAGGTTTACGGACGTAGCTGTTAGCACCCAAGCTGTAACTCCTGATGATGTCTTGTTCTTCACGAGAAGTCGTGAGCACCACTACCGGCAGCAGTTGTGTTCGCTTATCTGCCCGCAAGCGTTGCAGCACTTGCAGTCCATCGAGTTTTGGCAGCTTTAAATCTAGCAAGATGAGCTGTGGCATCAGGCTCGTATCACGCCCCGCATAATTGCCGGTGCCGAACAGGTAATCTAAAGCTTCAACCCCATCATTAACAACGATTACCTCATTGGCGATATTACTTTTTCTCAGGGCACGAAGGGTTAAAACTTGATCGTCTGGGTTGTCTTCTACGAGCAGGATAATTTTGTTGTCCATTGTTTAGTTATTTACTGTCTCTTGTGTGGGGGCGGATGCCGGTCAAGATAGATTGATCTAAAGTTAAGCGAAATGTGAGCTGTCTAGTTGTCCTTTCCAGTCTCTAGTAGCAGTGCCTTTTGCCCTGTATTCCTTTTTGGCACCAAGTTTTAAAATTTAAACAATAAAAAGTCGTGTTAGCGTTGCCTTTGCGTTTCTGCACAAATCAACCAGCCGGTTAATTTTGAGAAATGCCGCCCAGTCATCGCGCATCCCTGAAAAAGTACAACAAAAGTAACTGAGCTTTCAGTTCAGTAAGAGACAGCTTAGCTGAATCTACAGATGGCCGGCTGGTAAATCTTCTAAACTACTTGCTGGTAGGTTAACATCTGCCTTGCCCCGAATGCCAACCCTTTGTAGAGTTCGGTTTATCAGAGGGCCAGAAAATGGTCAAAGTGATGGCTAGCTTATTTGGCTGATTGTCGCTGTCATTATTCTTTCCACCGGCACTGCGCTCACAATCGAAATCCATCAGGCAACAACTCGGCTGCCGGTATTCTGCACAACGCCATCAAAGGGAAGCGCAAGGCTGCCGGTTATTGGGTGAGCAAGGATGAAAATGCCGGTTGACCCTTGTAACCAAATTGCCCAATCAAAATCGCTAGGTTCGTTCAATGCTCAGCGCAAGCCAGAACAGGTGAAAGCTGCCCAGTAGCGGGGATGTGAAAAGGGTTCAGAGTCGGGAGAATTTCTGAATTTCTGAATCTGAAGTGTCACTCCGGCGTACTTTTTATATTCACTATCCCATTTTAAATAGTCTGCTGACTCAGGCAGGTTTTGGTTGCGTTGTGTTCTAGCCTCTTTGCGCTTGGTTTCTAACATTTGGGAGAGTGTTCTGATATCTTCTTGGGTAAGGGATCGCAATTTTTTCTGTGCTTGTTGCAAAGCTTCCGGGCGAGTTTTACCTTCTTGCCGATGCTGATAGTAAAAAATAGAAAAGAGGGCTGTAGCCAAGTCATTCACTGACCAGAGCGTACTAATAACGCTTCTTGCCCCAGCACACAAAAAGCCCATCGAGAGCGTCAGAATCTCATCAGCCAGAGATTCAGGAACTCCCAAACCTGTCTCACAGCAGGAAAGAAATACATCCAATAGTTTTGGAAGTCGCCAACCTGGAGTAAACAGTTCTCCCAGTGTCACCGTCTCATCTGCTAGTTGCAGTATTGATTCTAGTGGTTTATCAAGACGAGATTTGGCATGGTGGCAGGAATGAAGCACCTGAACTTGGGAAGCTAATTGACGATAGTTGCTTTTTGTGGCTTGACTGCGACCTTTCAAATGCTGACTTTCAGGGATATTGAACAGATAAGCAATTTGCTCTGCTTCAAAACTGGCACAGGGTAGGTCTTCTGTGGCATCTGCAACGATACCGTAGTTGAAAAAATCTCCGATTGGATGTCGATTTTCGCGGTCTTGGCAGAATTCTAAAACTTGACAACTGGGGACATAGCGAATTAGGAATTTATCACCCAGATACGAGTGTTCAGTGTCTTGAATAGGCAAAGCTGCAAGAGGAATTTGGTGCAACAGCAAGTGAGGGACTAAAATTAGTTCTTCAATGCCTTGGAGATAGTGGTCAATCAGGTGATCAATTTGCAACCGTTGAGCGAGATCACTTAAGAAATCACTAACCTGAGACTGCCAAGTCTCTCCATCGTTAAGGTATGGTTGTAACCAGTTTTCATAAATCCAGTTTTGCAATGTTTCTATTCCTTCTACTGCACAGGTATGAAGATAGGGAGGTGACTGATTTTGCCGCAGGACGAAGATATAAGTGTTGTTGGTCGTTGTGTAGAAACTCACGATAGCGGTGGTAGGTTGATCAATGAGCTGCTGCATCTGGGCTAAACTTGGGGCGCTAACTTGAATTTCGCCAGCAAGTACAGGATCTAACCGCCTGATTTGTTCAAAGACTTGCTGCTTTTGGAATTCTAGGGTGGCAATCGCCTCATTGTAAGCTTGAAAAGCAGGACGATTTTGGATGAGACCTCCCGCTTTCATCAACCCTTGGTTCCTGTCAGAATCAATATGAGAACGTTCTGAGTCAATTTGATTTTGTAAGCTTTCATGTTGCTGCAATAATTCTTTAACGTTTGGAAGAATATTGCCCCCAGAGTAAAGGTCATTACTTGCCATCAAATCTACGAGGCGTTTGGAGCGCGAACGCTCAACAGTTTCAACCGCTCTATTTAGTTGACCAGCTTGAATGCAGACTTGCACCATACTTGCATAGACATTAAAGGCTTCTCCCATAATTTCTTGTCTACGAGCATCGGTGCTGGCCCAAGAGCGGCTGGTTTCTATGGCCTCAATAGCGATGCTATAAGTTTCAATTGCTTCAGTCCACTGCCCTTCAGCTAAGTATATGTCGCCCAAAGTGCTTGCTGTTTTGAAGCTCTTCTTCGGAAAGGCAGCAGGTTTGAAAATTTCTAATGCTAGTTGAAAACACCTGATTGCCTTGACAACCTTACCTTGGTTCTTGTAGGCAAAGCCCAAGTTGTTTTGAGCACTAGCCCATTGTTCGGGAAACGCTTCGCGTCTGTAGATTTTCAAGGATAACTTGAATGCTTCAACTGCTGCTTCCAGATTCTGCCCCCAGTTATCTTTCATCGAGCTGAAATATGCAGCACCAAGATTCGTGTGGGTATCTGCCCATTCTTTAGGAAAATTACGATAGGTAAAAACTTTTAAGGCTAACTGGAATGCTGCAACCGCGAATTTCATGTTTTCAGCTTGGTCGCCATGAGTGCATTTAAAGTAAGCAATCCCCAAAAAGTTTTGTAGCGCAGCCCATCTTGCAGGAGATTCCTCGTAAGTATGAATTTGCAACGCTGCTTCATACGCCTTGATCGCTGTCTCTAAGTTCTCTTTTTCGCTTCCTCGCATCAGCTCACTATAGGCAAGCCCTAAATTCGATTGGGTATCTGCCCAATCCTTTGGAAACTTTTCACGCGTATTAACTTTCAAGGCATTTTCACAGTGAATAATAGCCTTTTCCAGGTTGTATTCGCGATCCTCTTTTATTCTATCAATATATGTAGCGCCTAAATTAGTTTGGGCATCTGCCCATTCTTGAGGAAACTTTTCATCGCTATAAACTTGTAAGGCATTTGTGTAAAAAATAATCGCTTTTTCTAGATTTTCTGCCCTGTCTCCCCGAATCTTAAAACGGTAAGCACTTCCTAGATTGGCCTGAATTTTTGCCCATTCCTCTGAAAAAGCACTGCGAGTATGAACTTGTAAAGCTGCTTCAAAAAACTTGATCGCTGCATCCAAGTTATCAGATCGAGCGCCCCGAATCCGATCGCTGTATGCAATACCTAAATTGTTTTGTACACTAGCCCAGGCTTCTGGGAAGGCATCGCGAGTAGCAACAGTCTCGACAACCTTGTAGCCTGCAATAGCTATCTCAATATTATTAGCTACATCCCCTAGTGGAAAATTTTGAATAAATCTACTGAAATCATTGAGACTACTCGCAATGGCTTTTGCTTCTATGGAGGTTGCTTTAAACAACTTACTCATTGTCCAGCGTTGTAAGTCTTGAGCCAATTCTTCATTTTTCAGCTTGTCTAAGTTCTCTCGCAATAGCTTCTCTAAAACTTGCCAGTCGCTATCGCTATCTACAAATTCTTGTAAAATATTTAGGAGAAAATAGAGATTATTTTTTTTGCTTTTTTCACGTTTGTTTGATGAAATTTTGCCAAATCCTTTTGCCATAAATTTTGAGTTCTTTATTTATACAAATTTAAAGAAAATATAGGTAGTTGTGTGGCTTTCCCTAATAGATAAATTTTCATTGAATCGAAAAATGTGATTAACCCTTAACTTGAGATTAACAAAATACTAAAATCATGGTAATTGATAAAACTCTTCTAATTTCTCTAACAAGCTTTCTGCTAAATCTAGTAACTCTATTGCATCATTATTGCTACTTGAATCACGATTATTATTGGTAGCAGTCACGCCACCAGCTAAAATATTTTGTGCAGCACTGAGCCTGTCATATTCATCGGTAATATTAAAGCATTTTTCCAAATATGCAACAGTCTGAGGCAATCCCTCAGTTTCTAGTTGCTGTTGCACTCTAACGGCTAAAGGGCTATGACTTTCTCTTACCCACACAGCGGCTGGATAATCGCTTGCCAAAAATCCCTTCACAGCCTGGATTGCATCTAAATACCACCACCAACGTTGAGGAGGAATTACTTGAGCTTTTCGTCTCTCTGTTAAATTGACAAAGCGCGATAATTCCTGATAAAAATCCTTGGCTTTCTCAACTAATTGGCGGTCTGCTTTTGACAGGAAAGTTTTTTCTTCATGAGTGAGTTGAGATTCAATTTCTGTGACGCGATCACGCATTTGCAGCATCTCTAAATGCTCCGCACCACTAACATCAGGAAACTCAACACTCACGCAATAGTTTTTTAAGAGAGGATTCATAGCTCTAACTCCTTTGCTGAACCTAGATAGACAAACGCTGAATTAGCTAGATAGCCTTCGGGGTCATCAGGAGGAAAGGCAGTTTCTAAAACCCCATCCAAGCTAATCATCACTAGCCATAGTTTATCCTCCACAATGGCTACCAGTGTGGGATAAATCGTTTCTCCATAAACATAGAGATAAACATTGGCATCAAGATTAGTAACTACAAAAGTGATGAGCGCATTATATTGTTCAAGGGTAGCATCATCTGTTAAATGGCCTAAGCGAATCCTTTTGACCAAATGAAAGTCTGCTTTCTCAGGTTTCCAAATGATTTTATCTCTGATTTTTTCAATCGCTTGAACAACCGCTTTTCGCTTAAATTCATCAATAATCAATTGACTTTTACCTTTCTTAATCTCCTCTGTCTATATAGTTTTTAGGGAGCTTTTCTTGCTTAAACTTCCCCACTGCTAGCAAAATTGCCTAAAAAACCATCTAAAATAGAGGCTAATTTTTCTATCAGACTTTCGGCTAAATCCAGTAATTCGATTTCATCGTTTCTATTACTAGCATCGCGGTTATTGTCTCCACTTATAATTCCTCCCGCTAAAGCATTTTTTACGGCAAAAGTCCGGTCTTCTTCATCGGAAATACTGAGGCATTTTTCCAACTCAATCGCAATTTCTTCTGGCGATTTAGCTTTCAGCCTCTCCCGTACCTGCACAGCAACCGGGTCATCACTTTCCAAAAAAGTTGTCAGTGATTCTCTAACCGTTCTACCCTGCGGGGAGAAGCGCCTTATCGCTGTCTGAACATAATCGCGCAGACTCATCCCTTTTGAGGCAGCCAGTTCTTGGACTTTAATGGGTACGTCTACCAGCACCATCCCAGAATTGTCGCTGACCTGATAAAGTTCATCTTCCTGCTTGACAGCCACCAGCAAGTCTGCATCCAATTTATGCAAATAGTTCAGTACCGACTCTAACTCGTGGTTTTTAAGTGCCGACTCCAGCTTGGACACGGCTGCTTGTTGTACTCCCAACTTTTCGGCTAACTGTGCTTGAGTGAGTCCTGCTTTGGTGCGTAACTCCCGCATCGCGTCAGTCAGGTAAAGCCGCAGATACTCTAACTTACCAGCCAAAACTACTTCTGAGTCATCGCTTACCTTTGTTTGGAGCCAGTTTTGAAAGTTGTACTGCTTTTTCATTAGCTTTCTCGCGCCTTCAGTTCGCGGAGTCTTTGTCTCGCTGGTTCTTTGTCTTTATCTTTGATGGCACCGTCGTATTTCTTCATAAAAGCGTGCAGCACTACAAATCGCTGGGGAGTCACAGGAGTCAGGATGAACCGAGGGTTATGTTCGCTCTTGGTCATGCGGAACTCGTACAGGTCATCCTCTAATTTCTCGAAGATGTCGCTAGTTAGAGACGCTAAACCTTTGGAACACAGGTATCCGAGATTGACTTGGAGCCGCTTAGTTTCTGCCGGGGTTAGCACTGGCGACGGCGCGGCGCTTGGTAGTTCCTCCTCTGGCATCATTCTGATGAAAAAAGCTAGTAATTCCTTGGGGACTTCCCCGCCAGCATCCTGATACAGCTCCCAAGTCCACACCATGTCTTACCTCTTACGATAATATTCCTGCTGAGGAATGTCAATAAAAATATTCTCTCAAAAGAATGTAAGGCTGTGCCAACCATATCTCCAGTATTCTGCTTGCAAGTTAAGGCAAGGTAGCAAAACTTGTGTTATGGAGTATCCTTAGCCGGTGGAAGCAATTAATTTTCAATCCTAGCTCTCACGGTGGCTGAGGCATCAATCGGCAGGCACCCCACAAGGCGCAAACCCGTTTATTTTTTATATAGATTTGGGGAGCCGGCACATTGCAACCGGCTTTTGTTGTGGAGTTAATTAGTTTTGAATGTTTTTCTAGGCGATTAGCCTCTTGCCCCCCTCATCACAATCGAAATCCATCAGGCAACAACTCGGCTGCCGGCATTTCTGTGAAACCTTCCCGTCCTTGAAAAATGACAAGTGCATCTGCCCCAAACTCAAAAATAAATTGCCGGCACGCACCACAAGGAGAGCAAGGCACCTTTTGTTCATTAACCACAGCAATTGCCTGAATTTCCATTGCCTCACCTTCCGCCGCCACTGCTGAACAAATCGCCACTCGTTCCGCACAAATCGTTAAACCATAAGAAGCATTTTCAACATTGCAGCCGGCAAACAAATTCCCCTTTTTTGTCAGAACCGCCGCCCCAACCTTAAACTGAGAATAAGGAGCATAAGCCTGTTTAACCGCCTCCAACGCTGCCGGTAAAAGTCGAGAACGATCTTCATCCGAAAGACTAGAAGCCATCATCTTCCTGTTATTAACAAATATTTCCTAATCTCCAAAATCTCAATCACTGCTTTTGCGCTCAGGCGATCCTGCCGGCACCGGCATCACCAGCACCTTATCAACGCGGTTGCCATCCATATCCACCACTTCAACCCGTAGATTATGCCACACAAAATGATCAGCAGAATTGGGAATACGCCCCAACTGCGTAATTACAAACCCCCCCATTGTGTTATAATTTTCATCCTTCTCTTCCCGAACATCCTCAATTCCAAATAGTTCAAAAAACTCATCCACCGATAACATCCCATCCAGCAACCAAGAACCATCCTCACGTTGCACAATTTGCGGATCATCCGACTCATCAATAGAGGGAATATCCCCAACAATCTCTATTAAAATGTCATTAATCGTCACTAATCCCTGGATAATGCCGTATTCATCTACAACCAGCACGATGTGAGTGGCCGTTTGCTTGAATAACTCTAGAACTTTCAATCCTCGCGTGCTTTCTGGGACAAATAAAGGCCGGCGCAACAGCATGGTCAAATCGAGTGGTTCCCCGGCCAAACAACGAGATAATAAATCCGTCACTTGCACAACACCCAGCACATTGTCAAGCTCGCTCTGACACACCAGAAGCCGAGAATGGTTGCTGTGGATCATCTTTTGCCGGTTTGCTTCAGCCGAGTCTTCAAGGTTAAGCCAGACAATTTCTGGGCGCGGCGTCATCAGCGCACTGACAGGGCGATCCCCCAGGCGAAACACCCGTTCCACCATGTCTTGTTCCGCTTCCTCAAACGTTCCCGCCTCAGTGCCTTGCTCAATCAAAACTTTGATCTCTTCCTCTGTCACTTGTGGCTCTGTAGAGGGTCTGATGCCCAACATCCGCACCACAATATCGGTAGAAGCGCTTAACAGAAACACAATGGGAGAGGCTAATCTAGCCAACATCCGCATCGGAATGGCGACGGCAGCAGCCAGTGGTTCCGGGTTATTCAGTGCCAATCGCTTAGGCACGAGTTCACCAATAATCAGCGTCAGATAGGTGATGATCAACACTGAAATTAGGGTAGCGAGCAATTCCCTGTATGGATTCAGGAAGGGAACCTGACTGAGCAGCGGCCTGAGTATTTTAGAAAATGTCGTTTCACCGTAGGCACCGGAGACGATTGCCAGCAATGTGATCCCCACCTGAACAGTTGGCAAAAACTGATTCGGGGCATTTGCCAGGTCTAGCGCTGTACGGGCCTTAATATCACCTTGGTTGGCTATTTGTTGCAATCGCGCTTTGCGGGAAGAGACGATGGCCATCTCTGACATAACAAACAGGCCATTTGCCAAAATTAGCAGGAGAATAATCAGAATTTCAATGGTTGAGGACATTGCGAAAAGTGCTGGGGGTTAGGGGCTAGTTTGACGTGAAGAGTGTAGAGCCGGTCTTTAATTTCACTGTTTACTCGTTACTTTTCAGTCTCCAGACTTCTGACTTCTGAGCTTGCAACTAAATTAGCATCTTGTGCCCAACAGTAAATATGCCACAACCTCTGTTGAGCTGCGAACCGGCTTCTAAAATGAGGAAAGTAGGCAAATACACGCCTGCTGTCTTGTCCCTTACCCGCAAAACGATTGCACAACTGCTTTAATATCCGATTGATTCGGGGTAAAAAGCAAAACTTAAAAAGCTAAAACCCAGCGCTATCAAGGATCTCAACAATTCTCTTCATCTAGAATCTAAACTGTAAAATCGAGACTATGGCTTTCTCTTCTATTATTCGTGCCCTTGGGCGAACCCAGCTAAGTACAGAACTGCTGAACAAACTGCACCGGCAGCGTTCCCTTGCCCTCAATGGCTTCCCTCGCTTGCCCAAAGGCATGGTGGCTTCAGCCTTGGCACAGCAAGAAGGGCGCAATTTGTTGGTTGTGGCAGCAACCTTAGAAGAAGCCGGTCGCTGGGCTGCCCAGATCGAAGCAATGGGCTGGCAAACTGTGCATTTTTACCCCACCTCGGAAGCATCGCCTTACGAACCATTTGACCCTGAATCCGAGACAACTTGGGGACAATTGCAGGTACTCGCAGATTTGGTGCAGGGAGAAAAAAATTTAGCCATTGTCGCCACAGAACGGGCACTGCAACCTCATTTACCCCCTGTTGAGACGTTTAAACCCTACTGCCTCACCCTGAATAGAGGCATGACATGGGATTTAGCCACCTTCAGCGAGAAGCTAGCGCAGTTGGGCTATGAACGGGTTCCCCAGGTGGAAACAGAGGGACAGTGGAGCCGGCGCGGCGATATTATTGACATTTTTCCGGTTGCCGCTGAATTGCCGGTGCGCTTGGATTGGTTTGGCGACGACTTAGAGGATCTGCGAGAGTTTGACCCCGCAACCCAGCGATCACTCGATAAAGTTGACCGGCTGGTACTCACTCCCACGGATTTTGCGCCCATTGTTATTGAAGCGCTGCCCAGCAATTTTAAATTTTCCAGCGTAGATTTAGAATTGGAGGAATCAAACGGGCAATCGAAAAATTCAAAACCCTTAGAAGGGGTTCGCCGGCTCTTAGGTATGGCATTTGATGCGCCGGCATCCCTCCTCGACTATTTACCTGAAAATACTTTAGTTGCAATTGATGAGCCAGAACAGTGTCAAGCGCACGGTGATCGCTGGTATGAGCACGTCGAAGAACACTGGCAAACCGTAGGCGCACCCCTATCGCTGCCCAAAATTCACCGCTCTTTTACAGATTCCCTGGCAGCCGCCGGCAGCTTTGAGTATTTAACTTTATCGGAACTCGCAGAAACCTCAGCCAGTCAGCAATCCGCGCTCAACTTGGCCAGCCGGCCTGTTCCTGTCACGCCGCACCAATTTGCAAAAATCGCCGAAATTGTGCGGCAAGAGCGAGATCGTGGCTTTACCGTGTTCCTCGTCTCCGCACAGCCTTCGCGCTCAGTTTCTCTGCTGCAAGAGCACGACTGTCCTGCCCAGTTTGTCCCCAATCCCCGCGACTATCCCGCGATTGATAAGTTAGCGATCTCGCACACGCCGGTGGCGCTGAAATACAGTGGACTTGCAGAACTCGAAGGGTTTGTTTTACCAACGTTCCGCTTGGTTGTTGTTACCGATCGTGAGTTTTTCGGCCAGCATTCTTTAGCGACGCCCAGCTATGTTCGTAAGCGCCGGCGTGCCACATCCAAGCAAGTCGATCCCAACAAGCTCAGTCCCGGCGATTATGTGGTTCACCGGCATCACGGCGTCGGCAAATTCCTCAAGCTAGAAAGTCTCAGCATTAACAAAGACACCCGCGAGTATTTGGTGGTGAAGTATGCAGACGGCTTGCTGAGAGTTGCCGCCGATCAGTTGGGTTCCCTGTCGCGCTATCGCACTGCTGACGGTAGAGCACCGGAACTCAACAAATTAACCGGCAAAGCGTGGGAATCAACGAAAAACAAAGTTCGCAAAACTGTTAAAAAGCTGGCGGTTGACTTGCTCAATCTCTATGCCAAGCGATCGCAGCAGCAGGGAACCGCTTACCCGCCGGATATGCCTTGGCAGCAAGAATTAGAAGATTCTTTTCCCTATCAACCCACAACGGATCAGTTAAAAGCGACTCAAGATGTAAAGCGGGATATGGAAAGCGCTCGCCCGATGGATCGCTTAGTGTGTGGTGATGTCGGGTTTGGGAAAACAGAGGTGGCGATCCGAGCGATTTTTAAAGCCGTGACTGCCGGCAAACAAGTCGCCCTCCTGGCACCGACAACGATTCTGACGCAGCAGCACTATCACACCCTGAAAGAACGGTTTGCCCCTTACCCGATTCATATTGGCTTACTCAATCGCTTCCGTAGTGCTGAGGAACGCCGCGAAATTCAGCGCCGGCTGGCAACGGGCGAACTTGATGTGGTTGTCGGCACTCAGGCAATTTTAAGCAAGGGTGTCAGCTTCAAGGATTTGGGGCTGATGGTGGTGGATGAGGAACAGCGTTTTGGGGTGAATCAGAAGGAAAAAATTAAATCCCTGAAAACGCAAGTGGATGTGCTGACGCTTAGTGCTACGCCGATTCCCCGCACATTATATATGTCACTGTCGGGAATTCGGGAGATGAGTTTGATTACAACGCCGCCGGCATCTAGGCGTCCAATTCAAACCCATTTAGCCCCTTATGATGGGGAAACGGTGCGAACTGCGATTCGTCAGGAGTTGGATCGCGGGGGTCAGGTGTTTTATGTGGTGCCGCGTGTGGATGGCATTGAAGAGGTTGCCGGCCAGTTGCGGGAAATGCTGCCGGGAAGCCGGATTGCGATCGCACATGGGCAGTTGGATGAGTCGGAGTTGGAAGCGACGATGCTGGCGTTTAGTGCCGGCGAGGCGGATATTTTGCTCTGTACAACCATTATTGAATCGGGTTTAGATATTCCCCGCGTGAATACGATTCTGATCGAAGATGCTCAGAAGTTTGGTTTGGCGCAGTTGTACCAGTTGCGAGGACGGGTGGGGCGTGCCGGCATTCAAGCTCATGCCTGGTTGTTCTATCGCAAACAAAGTCAACTTACGGATAATGCGCGGCAGCGTTTGAGAGCGATTCAAGAGTTCACTCAGTTGGGTTCTGGCTATCAGTTGGCAATGCGGGATATGGAAATTCGAGGCGTTGGCAATCTCTTGGGTGCAGAACAATCTGGGCAGATGGATGTGATCGGCTTTGATCTGTATATGGAAATGCTGGAAGAGGCGATTCGCGAAATTCGCGGTCAAGAAATCCCGCAGGTGGACGATACGCAAATCGATCTGCACTTGACTGCGTTTATCCCGGCTGATTATATCCCGGATTTGGATCAGAAGATGAGTGCTTACCGGGCTGTGGCGTCTGCCGGCTCGAAGCAGGAGTTAAAGCAAATTGAGGCAGATTGGCGAGATCGCTATGGTGCCATGCCACGCGCTGCAGAGCAGTTGGTGCGGGTGGTGGAACTGAAACAGTGTGCCAAAAAGCTGGGCTTTTCTCGGATTAAACCGGAAGGATCTCAGCACGTTGTTTTGGAAACGCCTATGGAGGAACCGGCTTGGAATTTACTCAAGGCGAATTTGCCAGAACATTTGCAGTCACGATTTGTTTACAGTGCCGGTAAAGTGACGGTTCGAGGCTTGGGTATTTTAAATGCCGATAAGCAACTGGAACACTTGATCGATTGGTTGGGCAGAATGCAGGGGGCGCTGCCAGAACCGGCATTGGTTTAAATCTTGAGGTTGAAGCGGCAGTTTTTTTGCCGGCTTCAACCTTTGCCTTCAACTTTTTGCCACTTTCAAGGCGTCTGCTTGCTTCTGGGTTGTAATAATCGCTTTCTCTGGCACTTGCGCCCCGTCGCGCAGTTTCACGCCAACCACAACAGCCCCCGTCCCAATCGTCACACGGTTTCCCACGGTAGACTTAAACAGCACGGCATCATCGCCAATCGTCAGGTTATCACCCACTTCCAGCGGCCCGTGAAAGACAATATTATCATCGGTATCGAGATTGTTACCGATGCGGATGCTCGTCCCTTTGAGCGCGTGGAACGTCACCCGATCTTCTATTTCAGCATTGTTGCCAATAATAATGGGAGAACCTTCATCGGCGCGAATTGAAGTTCGCTCTCCGACAATGCTGTTACTGCCCAAGCGCACATCTCCAACCAGGCGAACAAACTCATCAAGCTGCACATTATCGCCAAGGGTGGGGCTAACGGGGGTAGGATTCCAAGAAGTCTTGGGTGCGATACTGGCACCTGTCACTGCTTGATATCCTTGTTCGTTATACAGTTCGCTATAGTGTTCGGCAAACTCCTCATTGACTTCCAGCACCTCGTTTTGGAATTGCGAGTTATCTTCAGTCTTCAAGGCTAAGGCGTCTGCTTGTTGCTGAGTCGTGATGACTGCCCCAATTGGTACGATCCGATCTTTGCCGATCCGCACATTGGAAACGGTTGCACCGTGCAGCACAAAGGCACCATCTTCTAAAACAACATTGTTGAGGCGGGCGTGGAAACCTATAAAGGTGAAGTTACCGATTTTTGAGTTCTTGATGCTGGCTTGGTGTGCGATGCTGACTCGTGTGCCGGTGCTGCTGGATGACGCACCACACTCTGTCTTGGGGGCTGGGCTATCCTGTCGTGCCACGAAATGGATATTGTCTTGGAAGTTGGTTTCGTTTCCAATACAAATTCGGCTGTCGGGATCTGCCCGTAAAATAGTATTGCTAGCAATAAAAACTTTTTTGCCTACCGAGACATCACCAAATAGCTCTACTAGGGGACTGATGTAGCTAGAGTTGACCACAACCTTCAGAGGATTTAACAAACTAACTAGCTCATTTTCTGAGATCGCGATTGTAACTGCCCCGAAAGTCAGAGCGCTCAAGAGGAAAACGAGGAGCAGAGGGACTTTCCACTGCTTTCTGGATTTATTGGCCATAATAAACTGCCGCACACTATTTTAAGAAAGTTGCAGTCATAACAAAACCGGCTGACAAGTGCTCCAGCCGGTGAGGGTAAAAAACGCTGCTTGCCGGCGCGAGCTAGATGCCGGTGTTGCCCTCTAGCGCCGGTGTTTAACGTTTAATTTGGTTTACTGCCGATCAAAATTCTATAACGTTCAGGTCATTCGCTCGTGTCTCTACACTGGGTTAGGTATCCGTTGTTATTTCGCCGGCACTTCTAAGCACTAAGAAATAACCTCCAAACCTCTTTGTCACCTTTGAAGTGATTGAGACGATTTCGATTGGTAGCAAAAATTACACTTTAAATTTATGAATTGATACTAATTATATTATAACTTAAATATTTTTAGGCTTCAAGGCAAGTCAATCTTAGGGTGTACTATTAATAGCTGCACTTTCAAAAAATCCGACTCTAGGTACTTCTGTTTTTAGGACAAAACGTTTTATATAAGATATAAAGCTTACTTCTATGCTCCCGACGCAGCAGCCAAGTTTGATAACGACTCCTTTAAGCTCGGCTCACAAATTCTAATCAATTGCCTTGATCGGAAAATCCAACTGATTTTTGGCACAATCTATATGCAAAATAATGGCTGAGTTTGCCAAGTTTTCTCGCTTGACTGACACAGCTCATGCTGTGGCTCGTCTTACGGTGCAATAACCTAAATTTATTAAAAGGTTCGGATTTTTCTGCATTAGTTTTAGGAACAATCTATTGGCGGGTGTGTCATGATAAAGAGGAATGTTACAGAACATTAAGCTAAATCCATAAAACCGATTAGGTGAAACTATGGGCACCATCTGGACAAACTCTCCCTCAGCCTCTTTCTCTAGTTTAAAGGGAGCTGGAAAACGCTTAAAAGCGGCCAAACGCGCAAAACTTTCCAAACTCAAAATCGATCTGCTGCAACCCGTGCGTCAGCGGCTTGATCAATGGGAAATTCGCGATCCTGAACTTGCTAAATTTCTGTATAAAGCGATTCCGGCGCAGTGTCCCTTTGAGCGAGATATCAAGTTATTTGGCCGTAAAGTTGGGCATATTCCTCCATTGTGCAAGCTCAATCCCCTGTACGATCAATTGGTTGGTTTGCGTTTTCGCGCTTTGTGCTATTTAGTTGATGAGTGCGGTGTAGATATTCAATCTTGCGCCTGAAACTACAGAACAAAACCGTGATCTCAAAACCAAAAACTGTTGCAACAGCTCAACTCATTAAGGATCGCCGGCATCCCAAAACATTTGCACTTTCTTTTCGCCCGTTACACAGCTAAATAGTCCATTGGGGAAAAGCGGGAGTGCCGGCATAACAATCGATAGAGTCTTTACGACGAGAAGGCTCTAAAAGTATAAATCACCGCGCGGCTGGCTCCAGAATCGCTCAAAACAGGCAACGCGCTTCACTGTCAAGAATTTCTACTAGCAATCATATTTCACCCAAATGGGTGATCCAAAAGCATGACTTCAAAATAAGGGAAGTCAAGATACAATCGTGGCAAAGGAAGTGAATCACATCACCCTACTTTACTTCTGCCATAAACCCTCTTCTGATATGGGAACTTCTTAAAAGCGATTCTCCTCAAATATAGAGAATCAATCGATAATTAGCCTTAACCTTTTGGAGTGATTTCAATCATGAAACGGTTTGCTAGCCTTCTCTCAGTTACAATGCTGTTGCAATTCTTGCCGGCTATCGCTCAAGCTCAAGAAACACTCGATCCCATCCAGCAAGTTGTGGCGGCTGGGTTAATGACTAACTTTCAAGATGGAAACTTTTACCCAGAAAAACCTTTAAGCCGCGCCGAACTCGCAACGATTTTGGTAAAAACCTTTAAGCTGGATAAACGCGCTTCCGCACAAAAAGAAACAGTGTTGGAAGTTCCTGATGTTCCCTCTTCTCACTGGGCATCTAACGATATTCAAGTTGTTTTAAAAACCGGCATTATGAACGGCTATCGGGATGGAATGTTTTTTCCCAACCAAAGAGTGAGTCGGGCAGAAGCCTTTGCAATTTTCGCGCAAGCTCATGGCGTCTTTCAGTTTCCCGATGAAAACGTTGCCGCGATTATGGATAAATATCCGGATTCCGCAACGATACCGGCTTGGGCAAAAAAATCGATGGCGACAGCTTTGTATGAGGGATTTGTAAATACTGATGCGGCAACTAACCGCATCAATCCTTTAAATCCGATGACACGGGCGGATATGGCTTACGCATTAAGCCAATATTTGGAACGGCAACAAAGACCGGCTTCTGTTCCCAGCGCAGAGAGTTAAAATGGTGCCGGTGGGGTGATATTCTTCCTAGGAAAGATCCGTAAAGGAGGCAGTGGAAGTGAACCAGACGATGGAAATTAAAGTTGATCGTCAACCCAGTGAAGAACACCTCAACCGGCTGGGTGTTTTTAGTTGGGGAATTTGGACGAAAGAAGTCTCTGAGTTTCCCTGGATGTATGACGAGGCGGAAACTTGTTACTTCTTAGAAGGAGATGTGGTGGTGACGCCGGCAGGAGGTGAGCCGGTTCAAATGGGCAAAGGAGATTTAGTCACATTTCCGGCTGGGATGTCTTGCACTTGGAACATTCGCAAAGATGTGAAAAAGCATTATCAATTTGGATAATTTGCTTTAAAATTTAGCACTCTGCCGGCCTCTGCTAAAAACAATAGTAGGCAGTGCCGGTTGAGTGCTTTAAAACTTCTGTACTGTTATAGTAATTCACAGGGAGAGGCGCAATCTTTCGCTTCACCAGACACTTCCTTGAGAATTATTCTGTGAGTGGAAATAGTATCTACTCCTAGACTACAGCATCTCAGTAATTTACAATTATCTTATCAATTTAGAAAATCTTCCAAGTGAGTGCAGAAATGAAAAATTTTGAACTTCCTCTTGGTTTAGAAAGATTTAGAAGTCAATTTGAAGCAACTATCAAGCCCTATATTGAAATTCAAACTCACGTGACAAGAGAAGTGAATCCTTGGCAAAGTAAATTTGCTGGATTTCCCTACTTGCCCAAAAACTTTGATTATCCCAAAACTCCAGAGGGTGAATATCTCTACCTCCTTGCCCAAATTAATTTTGAAAAGGTTCCTCACTTAGAAGGATTTCCAGAAAAGGGAATTCTCCAATTTTATATTTCTGAGCGAGGAGACGGCTTCGGTTGTGATTTTGAAAACCCGACAATTCAGACAGGGTTTCGCGTGCTTTATTTTCCCGAACCTGACTTGAACGAGGATCACCTACTCACAGACTTCAGTTTCTTACCAACTTTTTGGGCTAGAAACCATAATCCTTTCAGGATATCTCGGTCATCGCCACCAGATAAAAAAGATTGCTTTGCTTTAACTTTCAAATTAAAATATTCTCCAATTACAACTGCCGATTTTAAATTCGACAAATTAATCGGAGAAGAGATATGGGAAGCCTGTGAAGAGAATTTCTGTGAAGAGAATGACTGTGAAAATAATGGCTGCTTGTTATGGGAAGAATATCACAATAGATTTGAAAAGGGGCATCGGCTAGGAGGTTATCCTTTCTTTAGTCAAAACGACCCCAGAGAACTCTTAGCAGAAGAAGCAGATCAGTATATTCTCCTGTTACAAATTGACTCCGAAGGTAAGACCACAGACTCAATTCAGATCATATGGGGAGATGTGGGTAGATGCAACTTTTTTATCCAAGAATCAGCCTTGAGAAATCTTGATTTTTCTAGCGTTTTGTATAATTGGGATTGTGGATAAGCTAGGCTTTTATACAGGGAAAGGGGAAGAAGAATTCAAGATTTTGATTTTTTGCCTAAAATTGCGAATGGCGTTCGCCTTAGCTGTCGGCCAATTTCTGATCAAAACCAACAGGGGTGACTTAGACGTTCAAAACCCACACTTGTATGCGTTAGACGATCCTGCGTACCACACCCTCAAGAATACAGCCGCAGCAGCCATTCCAGCAATTTGCCAAAAGATGATCAGCGCAAAACCAGGGGCGCAATCGTGACGGCGGCTACCAAAAGAGAAATTGATTTCATCAAAGCTTCACAATCTCGGCGGGACTTTTCTTTGTTCCTTTACCAAACTATTTATTGAAATTTGTATCGTTGTAAATAGGAACAGTAAAGAAACAAGCGACAGCCCACTCACTGGTAGGTGAAGTTATGACTCAACATAGATTCGATCTCCTGCACCCCGTGCGTCAATGGCTTGATCATCTGGAGATTCACAATCCTGAAGTCGCTCAGTTTATTTATAAAGCGATTCCCGCTCAGTGTCCCTTCGAGCGAGATATCAAAATCTTGGGTCGCACCCTGTTTCACATTCCGCCGATGTGCAAGCTCAATCCCCTCTACGATCAACTGGTTGGCTTGCGGTTTCGGGCGATGTGTTATCTCGTGGATGAGTGTGGCATTGATTTACAAGTCTGGTCTTAATTTCAGATGGCTCTGATTTTAGATTTTAGATTTCAGATTTTAGACTCACCACAAAATCCAAAACCCAAAATCCAAAATCTAAAATCCAACATTCAACGAGCCTGATTCAGAATTTAATCGGCTGTTACTAATTCGGTGCTGCCACGAGCGCGGCGGCGAGTTAGAGAATTAAAGAGCATGAGACCAATTGCTTTGATCAAATTGCCTTCTAATTCTTGGAAAAGCTTCATGTTCATGCCAAAGGCATCATTCGCTTCAGTGACAATGCGATCTGCAGTGGCTTCATCAATAGGCAAATCGTTCATTGCCTGCCGGTAGGTGGCTTTGAAGGCTTTTTCGTCAGGAATTTCTGCAAACTCGTAGAAAGCGGTGCCTTCACCCTCTGTTAAGTTCATTCCCCGTTGGGCAATGCCTTTGAGGATTTGGCCACCTGATAAGTCACCCAGGTAGCGAGTGTAGGAGTGAGCGGCTAAGAGTTCAGGAGCAGAGTTAGAGACGTTGCGAATTTGCTGCACGTAAGCTTGAGCTGCCGGTGAGGGAGCTACTTGTTCGCGCCAATTCGGGCCGTAGTAGTATTGTAGATCCTGCTCTAAGCTGGCCTTGCGGTTCAACTCAGGGAAGTAAAATTTAGAGACAATCGGGTGCTGCCGGTTGCGTTCCATCTCTTCTTCCATTGCGGAGTAGACGAAGTAGAGGTTGCTGACGAGCTTCCGATAAGAGGTTTTCTCAACGGTGCCTTTTAAGAAGCACTTGATAAATCCGACATTTTCTGCCATCGTGTGGGACTTCTTAGTGCCCTCACGCAATTTGGTCGCTAGATTACTGCTCATGCTAAATTTCTCAACAAAATTGACGGTGCAGGACGTTTGATGCGGCCCAAAGTCAAAAAGCCACCCCAAATTGTTAGGTTAAAGCGATTTGATGAGAAATTTCATTAAGATTTCTGAAGCAAATGCTTGGGGAATCTGGAAAAGGCTGCCGGTGCTTGGAAAAGAGCTTTTTCTGCCGGTTTACAGTTACGAGCAAACTCGTCTGATGCTTGGTTCCACGCAGATCGAATAGGCCAAGCATTGCTAGCCTGTTATGGTGAGTTTTTGACTTGCGCCGGCACTTCTATTTAAAGCCAAACCTCAGCAAGTCCTTATTCGTTCGGCTGGGGTAAATCTGGCTGTGGCGACTCAACTGGAGGAGATTTTTCGGCATTCCCATCAGGATTTTTAACAGCGCCTTCAGCATTTTTAGGAGTGCTAGAAGCACCGGCAGGCGCTTTATCTTCAGAAGTGCCTTGAGGTTGCTTATCTTGAGCAGGATTCTGCGGTTTTTTATCCTTACGGGTGGTTTCAGGTGGTTTAGAGTCTTTGTCCTCCTTTTTCCATTCTAAGAGGGGTCGATCAATCGCAGTTTCCAAATGTGTAGGCACCAACAGCACCTCAATCGCTTCAAGCCGGTTCTCTGAGGGATTGGCTTGGGCATACAAGAAGCTTTGATTAAAATCCGGCTTGCCCAAAATTAGGCGATGGGTTTGCTGATTTTTGAGCTTGACTTCTACAGTCCCCACCGGCTCATCTAAACCAAACTCTTGGCGCTGCTTGGCTGGGTTCGTCATCACGATCGTGCGAGCGCTTTTACTACTGCTGAGTAAACTTAACAAGTAAGCCACTGATGCGTCACTTGCCGGCAATTTAGCCCCTGGCTTGGGTAAGACGGCAGGTGTGGGAGAGGCTGTTGGCTTGGGAGATGCTGTGGGTGAGGTTGTTGCTGCCGGTGTTGGTGAAGTTGTTGGTGTAGGTTCGGTTGTGGCTGCCGGCGTTGGTGAAGTTGTTGGCGTAGGTTCGGTTGTGGCTGCCGGCGTTGGTGAAGTTGTTGCTGCCGGCGTTGGTGATGCTGTTGTTGCCGGCGTGGGTGATGCTGCAAATACCCCGCCGCCAGCCGATGGCTCACAGGTGGCTGGATTTTGGCTAGTACCGGGTGTTTGAGTGGCGGCTGGAGTTTGTCCAGGTTTTGCGGCTGGGGTTAGAGCCGGTGGCAGGCAGGCTGCTGGAGCCGGCTGCGGTTGATCTGCCAAATCTACAACCGTCATCATCCAGATCGGTTCCCCTGGTTTTACCGGCTCTTTCTGACTCACTCGCTCAAACGCTAGGGTTTGTTTTGGGGTGTTTACCCTCAGAGATTGCACGTCATCTTCCCGAAAGGAAAAGATTTGCTGCTGCTTCGTCTTTGCCGCTTCCCGTTTAGGAGCCTCTTGAACCTCATAAACGTAAACAACCCCACCCAAAAGCACTGCCGAGAGCATCAGAATTAGAGTAGATCGCTGCAATTTCATGGTGAATTCTGACGGTTAAATTGTTAGGGTTTAGTAAGCTTTCTATGCACAAATATAGTTGAATGTCAAGTTCTGATTTTAGAATTTTAAATGGGATAAAAAGTCTCGCATCTAAAATCTAAAATCTAAACTTGTTAGCGCCGGCTCCACCATAAAGCGCCGGCTGAAAGCAAACCGACAGCCGGTAAAATCCTGCGAGACAACCAATCGAGTAAGGAGGCTTGCTCTGCAGTCATTGCGATTCTGCGGTTAGTTGTTTCTTTCGGACGAATGGAAAGCGTTTGTGCATCCTGCTTGCTCAACCAGCTAATGGAATTGAGGAAAACATCTCCATTTAACTGCTGCTCGAACACACCATCTGTGGCAAATTCAGAGTTACCGAAGACAACCATTCGAGCCTCTGTATTTGTCTGCGCCGGCTTACCGGCTGCCGGTGTTGGCGTTGGGGTTGGTGTTGGCGTTGGTGTTGCCGGCGATGCTGTTGGCGATGGGGATGCTTCCGTTGCCGGTGATTCTGTTGGCGTTGGCGATGGGGATGCTTCCGTTGCCGGTGATTCTGTTGGTGTTGGCGATGGGGACGCTTCCGCCTTTGGCTTGTCTGTTACTGCCGGCGAGGGTTTTGCTGCCGGCAACCCATCTTGTGCGATTTTTCGACTCAATGCCACTCCCAACGTGAGTGGGCCTTGGCGATCAGTTTCAGTATTAAACTTTAATGGCTGGTTCTTCGGGTTGCTTTCCGCCCAACTGCGCTCATTGGTGATGAGCAGGGGAGTTTCCTCAATCCCCGCCACCTCGTTCGTTTCAATGGATCGCGCCCCTCGATAGAACGAGTAACCCCCACTAAAATCTTTGGTGATGGGATGATTGCCATAATTCGTAATCAGAGGTTCAGCCGGCCCTAATCCCACCAACTGCCCCTGTCCCGAAGCATCGATGACCAAGCGATTATCGAGGGTGACGCCCCAATCTTGCAACAGTGCGGTTAACTTGGGATCGGTCGAGGGATCTACCATGACCAACACACTGCCACCTAGTTGCAGATATTGCCGCAAGGCTTTTACCTCACCTTCAAATAGCGCCCGTTTTGGGCCGGCGATCACGATCACGCCTGCATCTGCCGGCACATCTGGTTGCTCAGCTAAATTGAGCGATTCAATAATAAAATTTCTGTTTTCTAAAGACTTAACCGCTTGGTAAATTCCCCCATCTGCCGGCTTTAGAGAGCGCTCTCCGTGGCCTTGAAGGAAATAAACTTTAGTTTTTTCATCGCTGATAATTTGGGCGATCCCATTGGTCAGTTTTACTTCGGTTAAGCGACTCTGTGAGTCAACATTTCCCAGAAACTGCTGCCGTTCGTTTGATTTGAGATGCACCTCTCCAAAGCGCGTCACCCCATACTCTTGCGCTATCGCCGGCTGCAGTTGCGGATCAACATACTCATAACTAAACTTCGAGCCTCCCGAACGTTGGTAATTTTGCAGCAATAATTGGTCTGAAGGATTGGGCACCCGATCAAAGATCGAAACCTTCACAGGTTGCTCTAAATTACTCACCAATTGCTGAGTTTGAGGGGCTAAGCTAAACAGTTGATTTTCTGTTAAATCCACTCGCGCTAAATAGCGATTGGCTAAAAAATTAATGATCCCCAAAATCACTAGCACTGACAGCGTAGCCGCCACAGCATTCGTACCGGCTTGGGTGGAGCGTTTACCCAAAAAGCCCAGTACCAAACGGGCTTGAGACAACAGCCACAACCCTAAAATTACAATGCCGGCAATTGCCAGTGCTGCCGGCACAGGCAGCCAACTGCCTGAAACAAAGGCAGCCGTTAAGCCCATTACAATCAAAAACGGGCCTATCCAAAAACCGCCATTTTTCCAAAAATTTTTCAACTGTTTCATCGGGTGTCAATCCACCTAAAGTTCCAACTGCCCCATCCCAAATCCCCTAATTCTGGGGCAAAACTAAGAGCGCTGAAATCTCAACGTTTCAATCGATTGAGCCGTTAGAAATACGCCTAGAATAATGTAACTTGCAAATAGAACCAAATTGCTCGTATCAACGACCCCTCGCACTAAATTCGAGTAGGGTTTAAGCAAGGATAGCGATCCTAGTACCTGCCAAACGGGGCCACCTACTCCGCTTGCGAGTAGATCTATAACGGATAGGAATACAACCACGACAAATGTAATAATTGCCGCCAAAATCGTGCTGTCTGTTAGAGAAGAAATAAACATTCCCAAGGATAAAACACTGGCGGCTAGCAACAGCAACCCTAAGTGGCCCAACAGGGGAACGCTCAGTGGCATGGGTGGGTTTGCAGCACTTAGGGCGATTAACTCGCACGCCAACACCGGCAGCATCATGGTGGCAAAAAAGGTTAGCACTCCCAATAATTTACCTACTGCTACCGCCCAGTTTGTAATCGGTGAAGTTGCTAGCAGTTCTAAGGTACGGCTTTTGCGTTCCTCTGCATACAAGCCCATTGACAGAATCGGCAAGATATACAGTGATAACTGCCCCATAAATCCTAAAAAGAACTGCAAAAATTGATAAGGCACATCCACTGGCGGCATCACAACGCCGGTTTGCTGTACCTGAATATCCATTAAAGCCGCTTGCCGAATTACGCCTTCTTCCCCCAGCAAAATCGCTGTAAAAAATACACCGGCGATCAGCCAAAAGAAGCCGGCGATCGCATAAGCGACCGGCGAGACAAAATAGTTCTGTAACTCTTTGCGGTAAATCGCGATAATATTTCCGAGCATTACTTTCATTTACAGCCCCGCTTCCACAGTCAAAATGCAGCTGGGCAAAATCAATTACCCTTGTCTGAGCTTTACACCAGCATCACGCCCACAAGTCTGAGCGGACATCGTCATCTTTATTTTCTGGTGTCTTGGGCGCTGCTTCAACACCGGCAGATTCACTTGCTGGCGTTTCTTCAGCGATTTCCCCACCCAAATCTCGGACAGACGACTCCTCGCCCCTCTCTACGACTTCTGACGTTTCTGACACTTGTTCACCGCCGGCATCTTCAATTTCCGGTGGTTCTTCTTCTCTGGTCACTTCTAAAAATACATCTTCTAGGCTGGTGCGGGTGCGTCGCATTTCGTATAAATTCTGCCCTGCCGCCACCAACGCCGCTACAATATCGGGTGCCGGTTCAATGCCAGATCGGGATAATACCCGCAGCCGGTGGCGATTTTCCAAGGCGCGTTCAGTGCGGATCGGTTCGACCGAAATCACGCCTGGTATGGCTTGCAGCCGCTGCTGAGCTTCCGCGATATCTCCTTCTAACTCCAATTCATAACCGGCAGCGCTATCTGAGGTATCAGTCGCCACGACGCGCCCACGATTGATAATGGCCCACCGGCTGCACGTCATGCTGACTTCCGGCAAGATATGGGTGGAAAGAATAATCGTATGTTGGCCGGCCAGACTTTTGATCAAATTCCGCATATCGATAATTTGGCGGGGATCAAGTCCGACTGTGGGTTCATCTAAAATAATCACTGGCGGATCATGAACAATGGCTTGGGCGATGCCAACTCGCTGCTTGAAGCCTTTAGAAAGCTTGCGAATCAAAACTCTGCGCTTTTCGCCAAGATTGCAACGCTGCAAGGCTGATTCTACTTGCCGATCCCGATCCCCTGCCGGCACTTGCTTAAGTCTTGCAACCAAATACAAATATCCCTCAACTGTCATTTGCGGGTAAAGCGGCGGCAGTTCGGGCAGATAACCGATCCGCTGCCGCACTGCCATTGAATCTTCATGCACTTCAAAGCCGGCAATTCGAGCGGTTCCGGTTGTAGCCGGCAGATATCCAGCCAAAATCCGCATCGTTGTTGTTTTTCCGGCTCCATTTGGCCCTAAAAACCCTAAAATTTCCCCTTGCGGCACGGCAAATGTGACATCTTGAATTGCCGGTGTCGAGCCGTAGATTTTGCTTAAATGCTCAACTTCAATCATTTAGAGTCTAGCTTTTAAATTGTCATTTGTTTGCGGCTAATGACTCTACGCTAATGGTGATCAACGATGAGTGGTTCGCCTTTAAAAATTAACGAAATGAGGTTCTTGTTTTTTTGCCGCCAGTTCAGCAATCGGTTTCCAGTTAAGAACATCTTGCAGTAAGGATTGATAGCCGGCGACATTTGGATGCAGTCCATCCGCACCTAAACGCGATCTCTGCCATTCTTCGCCACGAGCCATCCACTGATCGAAAATGTCTAGATAGGGAATTTGACGCTCTAAACAAGCTTGCCGCGTGGCTTCTTTGTAACGGTACTGATCGGTGTGATTGAAGTAGAAACAATTTAAAAATGGCATCTTTGTTTCATCCACCGGCACCATGCCAACAAACAATACTGGACACAATCTTTGTGACAAGTCTAGCAAGTTGGCCAAATCTGCTTGAAACATATCAAACTCAACATAATTTCGCCCATTAGGTCGAGATAACCGAGCGGAATCATTCAAGCCGACAGATAAAAGCAGCACATCCGGTAATCGATTGCGGAGTTCGCCGCGATGCCGGAACTCCATTTCTAACCGTCCAGCGACTTGACGGACGCTATCACCGCGCACGCCTAGATTATAAAGCACGTGGCCGGCGCTGTCGGGGAACATCCATCGCCGGCGTAACCGCTCTACCCAGCCGCCCCCTTCCGGATCGCCGAATCCATAGACTATACTATCCCCCAAGGCAACGATCTTGAGTGGGTGGGGATTGGCTTGCTGTAAGGGTTTAGAAACAGGAATTTCTAGGGTTTGCATGAAAAAACTACAACTTTAACGTAACAACCATTTAAACTAGACTCTAACGTTGGATTGTATCGTTTTCAAATCTTCATTTAACTATAAAAATCTACATAAAACCTGGCGAAAAAAGAGATCTATCGCACAAATGTCCCTCGATTTGGTCTTTCATCGGCTGTTCCCTAAAAGTATATGCACCTAAATTGCATTGTAACTTTACAATTACAAAGAAATGCGCTCATTGCATTGTAGTTATGCAAGGATAGCATGGGATGGGCTGTGATTTATAAAATGCAAACTAAGTGTCTGGGGTAAAGCGGTTTTTATAAGGGTTTCATAAGAAATTCAAATTGACAGAGCAAATCAGAGTGAGAATGGGGCGGTGATGTCAGGAAGCCTCAAAATCTTCTTGAAAACACCTGATAATATAGATTGGGCGTCCAACAACTCAAAATTTTTATGCTTAAGCGTTCTCCTTTTGATACCACTCAACTGATGCGGCGGGCTGAAGAGCTGATTGGTGCGGCATCCAATCGCTACCGGATTACCGTGCAGGTGGCGAACCGCGCCAAACGCCGGCGCTATGAAGACTTTGATAATCCAGATGATCCGATGATGAAGCCGGTGCTTCGAGCGATTATAGAGATGTCGGATGAGCTGACTCAACCGGAAATTATTGGCGACGAGCCTGATTCAACCGCCATGATTGGACGACGAGAAGGCACACGTTAGAACCGGAAAGTGGGGATCGAGTGAGGAAAAGCATCAGGAAGCAATGGACTGAAACCAAATGGCTGCCGGCTTTCAGCACTCAGCAGCGAAGGTGGCGTTGGGCGGTTATGGCAGTGCTTGCTGTCGCTCTAACTGTTGCGACACCGGCCCTGAAAGAGGTGGGAAACTTTGGGATGCTGCGTCCCCAGCCGGTTTTTGCTCAGCAAGCAACAGCAGTTCAGGCGGGGGCGCAAGTATACCAGCGCTTGCCAGATTTTCCCCTAGAAAACGATTATGTCAACCAGGAGACAGGAAAAGTCGATCCGGATAACACGCTCGTCAGTCGCTTGATCCGGTATCACATATATGTAAAAGGGCGTCCTCCTAACTATCGGTTGGATTGGAAACTCACGCTGGCAGACTATTTAGGCGCAAATGAGTTAATAGATGAGACGGTGTATCCAGGGCGCGATGTTTTGCGAGAAAACCCGATGGAGAAGGATCGCGCGGTGATTAGCCGGTTGGATCGCACCCAGCGCGATGCGTTGATTCAAGCTCTCGTGACGATCTTCAATCCCAATTATGAAAATATCGCGGAACCGGAACCGGCTCCGAATCCAGCACCCGATATCCCACAAACACCGAACCGCAAACCCTTGCCTCAAGCGGGAGATGCGGATCTGCTCAAGCATCAAAAGTGATCGGTAGGGGCATAGAATCTCTGGTTTGAGATAAACATTGATACGCTGATGCTCTGCCCTTTCTTCTTTGCTACAGAGGTTCGCCGCCTTACTCTTCCGGATGGGCTGAGAAATCGATTGAAATCAATACAGATTTGACGGGACACCGGCATCTTAATGATTAAACCCTCAACATCTCTTAGCTATAAGTAAATTTAATTTCTACAGATGAGAGCAGGGTGCCCCGGATAATAGATCCTTAATTTGTCGCCTTAACCCGGTGATTTTCGTCTACCCATTCTGTAGCAAGCAAAATTATGCCCACGCTTTACGTCAACCCAGCCGGCGGGAACGATTCGGCTGCCGGCACACAGTCTGCCCCTTTGAAAACGCTTTCTAAAGCACTTAAGCAAGCAGCAACCGGCACCACCATTCAGTTAGCAGCCGGCACTTACAGGGCTGCCGGTGGTGAAGTGTTTCCCCTTCTTATCCCATCGGGGGTTACAGTTGCCGGCAACGAAGCTAAAAAAGGCAGCGATATTTTAATTGAAGGCAGTGGAGTTTATAAAAGCCCGACATTTTCAGATCAAAACGTCACACTTCGGCTAGAAAATCAAGCCCAACTGCGGGGAGTAACCGTAACAAATAGCGCCTCTCGCGGCACCGGCGTCTGGGTTGAATCGACAAATCCCACCATTGCTAACAATACCTTTACCAATTGCGCCCGTGAAGGCATCTATGCCACCGGCACAGCGCAGCCCCTCGTTATTGATAATATTTTTGTCCAGAATACCGGCAATGGCATTTCCTTTGTACGAACCGCCAAGGGGGAAGTACGGCGCAACGTCTTTAAAAAAACAGGTTACGGGCTAGCGATCGGTGAAAATGCAGCCCCTTTAGTGGCAGATAACCAAATATTCGAGAATCGCATCGGGTTGGTACTCAATGGTGAAGCAAAGCCGGTACTCCGCAAAAATTTAATCGAGAAAAATCAGCAAGATGGTGTCAATGTCTCGGTTAAATCCTTCCCTGACTTAGGCAACAGTCAAGATCCTGGTGGCAATATCTTGCGCGGTAATGGCCAGTACGATTTGCAAAATGCCACATCAACCCAGCTCATTTCTGTGGGAAATCAGCTAAATCCGACGCGAGTTAAGGGATTGGTGGATTTTGTATCTAATACTGTACCTACCCCGACTCCAACCCCAGCGCCGGCACCGGCACCTGTCAGCTTAAAAGATATTGCCGGTCACTGGGCGCAAGCTTTCATCGAAGCAATGGTTGCCAAAGGGTTTATCAGCGGGTTTCCCGATGGCACTTACAAGCCAGAAGCGAATATAACTCGCGCCCAATATGCCGCCTTGATTGCTAAGACTTTTAACCTGCCGGCGCAGAAACCGGCAATCACATTCTCAGATATCGGGATTGATTTTTGGGGCTACTCAGCGATTAAAAAGGCAAGTGAGATGGGCTTTATCGCTGGTTTCCCAGATGGGACGTTTCGCCCCAATGATAATTTGACTCGCGTGCAGGCAATTGTATCTTTGATGAGTGGTTTGCAACTAGGCGGAGGTAATCCGAATTCGTTGTTAGTTTATAGTGATCGCGCCCAGATTCCCAGCTACGCCACAGACAAAGTGGCATCTGCGACTGAAAAACGCATTGTGGTTAATTATCCGCAAGTGAAGCAACTCAACCCAATGCGGGATATAACTCGCGCTGAGGTTGCAGCACTTGCTTATCAAGCGTTGGTTGCCACCGGCAAGGCTACTGCAATCAACTCTAGCTATATCGTCACCGCTTAATTAAGGGGTGGGACTTCTCACTCATGTTGATCCCGCTGAATCGGGGATCAAGAAATGAAGGGCGTACTGCTGTGTGCGCCCTTGAGTTTTATGATGGAAAGATACTTACATTGCCCTTCTATAAAGTTCGATTGCGGAATTATGGCTCACATACAATTTTCAAAGGGAATTACAGAAGACGCGGTGCCTGATGTGCGGCTGACTCGTTCTCGTGATGGCAGCAATGGGGCCGCTACCTTTTATTTTCAAAATCCGAAGGCGCTCAGTCAAGATAGCACCGATGAGATTACGGGGATGTACTTGATTGATGAAGAAGGCGAACTTTACACGCGGGAAGTCAAAGCCACATTTGTCAATGGCAAACCTGAAGCCTTAGAAGCGATTTATGTGATGAGATCGCCGGCTGATTGGGAGCGGTTTATGCGCTTCATGGAACGCTATGCTGAAGAAAATGATTTAGGTTTCACAAAATCTTGATTTCCCGGCGAACTTAAGGGCTACTCGCCCCAGTTCCCAGGACAATCAAGAATGACGAAAAAATTCTCAATTCTTACGTCTCAACGTTTTATTCTGGCTTAGCGCTGGTGATATACGATGGTGGAAATTCCTCACCCCGACTCAGATAAAATGACAGTGAATTGTGCTGTCATTACGGTTAGTGACACGCGCTCCCTAGAAACTGACAAAAGTGGCCAGTTGATTCAGCAGTTGCTGATTGATGCCGGTCATACAGTGGGAGCGTACACCATCGTTAAAGATGAGCCTGAGCAAATTCAAGCACGGCTGCAAGCGTTAAGCGCTCGTGCTGATTTGGATGTTGTCATTTTTAATGGTGGCACCGGCATCGCTAAGCGAGATACAACCTATGATGCGATTGCCGGCTTATTAGAAAAAACTTTGCCTGGATTTGGCGAGATATTTCGCTGGTTAAGCTATCAAGAAATAGGGTCGCGTGCCATCGCTTCGCGTGCGATTGCTGGAGTTTTTCAATCTAAATTAGTGTTTTCGATTCCCGGTTCGTCGGGTGCAGTGAAGCTCGCTGTTGAGAAGATAATTATACCTGAATTAATTCATTTAGTCAAACAATTGCGGCAACCTTCTTGAGTGTTCAAGCAATTAAAAATCGCCGCGATAGAATAGTAAGAGATCCCCCATCGATTCTGCAGACTGATTTAGAAATTTGGCTTACCGGCTAAACTCTGCAATTTTATAGAATTAGTAAAATTTGCAAGTTTTATATAGAGTGCTATAATTAGTATATAAATTAATTTTCAGAAACCTTTAAAATTGCCGGCGCTTCGAGAGCGGTAATGATTTCTGAATAATTAATGACAGTGTGCGTCTGCCTTTGAAAAACTAATTGTTTGTAGGCAGAAAAGGTCATTTCTTATGAGTCAAGCGTTTATTGATCGAATTGTAGAACTCACCAACATTGAGCGCAGTAAAGCAGGGTTGCCGGCACTACAATTAAACAGCCAGTTGGCAGCTTCCGCTCAAAGCCACAGCCAGGATATGGCGCTGCAAGACTATTTCAATCATGCAGGATTAGATGGTTCTACAGCATCGACTCGCAATCAAGCAGCAGGGTATCAAGGTTTCTCTGGTTGGGAAAATATTGGGGTCGGCTACTCTACACCCGAAGCAGCGATAGAAGGTTGGATAAATAGTTCGGGACATCGGGAAAACATTCTCAATCCTAATATTAACGAAATTGGGGTTGGTTTCTACTATCTTGCCAATGATACCGGCAGCACAAATTGGAACTACTACTGGACACAAGTTTTTGGGCAAGGCGTCGGGGTTTCTCCAACACCATCGCCTACTCCGACACCCATTCAAAGCATCGGGACTGATGGCAGTGATGTGCTTACAGGCGGCACCGGCAATGACATCATTTTAGGATTAGGTGGCAATGATACGGTGAGTGGTGCTGCCGGCGATGACTATGCAAACGGCAATATTGGCAACGATATTGTTAATGGCGATGCCGGCAACGACATAATTCTTGGGGGTCAAAATGAAGATTTTGTGATGGGAGGTGCCGGTGATGATCGGATGGTAAACGGCAACAAAGGGAACGATCAAGTCTATGGCGGAGATGGCAACGACACCGTACGTGGAGGACAAGACAATGACTCGCTTTTTGGAGAAGCCGGTAATGACTACCTCTATGGAGACTTGGGTGCAGATACTTTAATTGGGGGTGCCGGTGCTGATGTCTATGTTTTGCGAGAGGATGCCCCTGATATTATTTACTACACCGATGGAGAAGATTTTATCGGGTTGCCGGCAGGCGTATCTTTTGCTAATCTTCAGTTGATTCAAGGCTTCGATGAATACGTTCAAGATAGCCAATTAGAAACACAGATTCTCAATGGAACGACGGGTCAATTGTTGGCTGTACTACCCGGTGTTGAAGCTTCCTTACTGAATTCGAGTGATTTTCTAGGAGTTTAAACTGCATTTCTCCTGCTGCCAGGGCGAACTTAAGCTTCGCCCTTAATTAATTAAATCATCTGAAAATTTTGTCGCTATTGTGGCGCTTCTAGACTAATTTTATTGCTCACTTCCCTCGCTTCCCCACATACTGACGCAGTGCCTCAATAATTTTCACATTCGCTGTGGGAAACGGATATTGATCAATTTCATCCAGTGTTACCCAGCGAATTTCATCACACTCCAACGGCTGAGGAATACCACTAAGGTGCCGGCAGTGATAAACATTTAGCGTCACCCGAAAATGAGTGTACGCGTGTTCAATAGTAATTAAATGTTCGCCTACTTCAATATCAATCGCCAACTCTTCCTGAATCTCGCGCTGAATACAGGCTTCCAGCGTTTCCCCTTCTTCTAATTTACCGCCCGGAAATTCCCACAAGCCTCCCAGCAGTCCAGTTTGCCGGCGCTTGTCAATCAAAATCTTTCTTTCGTCATTCCAGATGACGGCAACACCAATAATTTTATGGGGGATGGGGGCAGAAACTTCTCGCATGGGTAGCTCAGATTGCATCCCTAAATTATAAGCCTCACAGTGAGGCTGCCAAGGGCAAAGCAGGCAAGCTGGATTGTGCGGCGTACAGATCGTTGCCCCTAAATCCATCAATGCTTGGTTGAAGTCTCGCGGATTTTGGGGATCAAGAAGCGTTTCCGACATCTGCCATAATTGCTTGCTTGCCTTCGCCGGCGGCACCGGCAGCGCCATCAATCTCGCCAAAACTCGCTTCACATTCCCATCCAGAATTGCCACCGGCAGATTAAATGCCAAGCTGAGAATGCCGCCGGCAGTCGTGCGCCCAATTCCAGGTAAAGCTAAGACTTCCTCAAGCCGGTGGGGAAATAAACCCCCGTGACGCTCTACAATCTCCTGCGATGCCTTGTGGAGATTCCGCGCACGGGCATAATAACCCAAACCTTGCCAAGCCTTCAAAACATCTTGCAAGTCTGCGGCTGCCAGATGTTCAATGTTGGGAAACTTTGCCAGCCAACGCTCATAGTAAGGGATCACCGTCTTTACCTGCGTCTGCTGGAGCATAATCTCCGACACCCAGATTTTGTAGGGTTCTGGGCTGCGCCGCCAAGGTAAATTTCGATGGCTATAATTATACCATGAAAGTAGCGATTTTCGCAATTCTAAAACAATAGAATTCGGCAGACTCTCTTGCGTGTCTGCCGAATCTTTAGGGGAATAGAATTTTAATGGGGCTTTTGGCAAGCGCACCTTACCCTGAAATGTAGTTACTCTTCGTCAGGAATACTGGTTTCAGCATATTGTAATGACTTTTCAAACGTCATTCTTTGCTCAGCGTTGCGGATAAAGTAGCCGCTCATCATTGCTGAAGCCAAAAGTCTACCCAGGTGCTCACGGCTTGTCGTTATGTTCACATCGAAGTGTTCTGAAGGTAAGTTCCCCAACAACCCGATAATGTTTCGTTCCATCACCTGAAACACTTCAGTAGAGCTAGGTTTAGACAGCTGAGCAACGATTTCAGGATTCATCGATTGAACATAGTGCCACAGCAAATTGCCAACTTCAGGTTCGCCGGTGTAATTTTCGGGAGTGCGATTGGATTGGTTATTCACCTTAAGTACCTCCTAGCATCAGAAGCTCCCGTTTCTCTCAGTAAAGTCGTTGATGTCAGGAACTTCAATTACGTTAACTTTACTTTTCTACATACTAATTTAGCAGTCTGATAGAAGTTGGGCAGTGGGTGCAACCGAACCTAAAGAGACGGGTTCCTCACCGATTTTTAAATTTTAGATGGGAGGGCTTTAAAAGAGCGATCCCCCCTCGCTCGGTGCTAGGGGGGATCTACAACCTAAAATCAATTTAACTGGCTACATATTCGCCCATATCGGCTTTGCGCTTGCGAAGCTTAGTCAACGCCTCACGTTCGATCTGGCGCACCCGTTCTCGGCTAATATTGAGCCGGTCGCCAATTTTTGCCAGCGTCATCGCTTGTCCATCTTCTAACCCAAAGCGCATTGACAAAACTTGCCGCTGCTGGGGTGTCAGATCGGCCATAATCGACTCTAGATCAGCCCGCAAAGAAGACTGTACCGCGAAATCTTCTGGAGAAGGGCCGGTGTCTTCCAATAAGTCGCCAAGTTCGGTATCTTGGTTATCGCCAACGCGCAAATCTAAGGATAGCGGCTGGCGTGCCCGTTCCAGGTATTCTCGAATTTGCTTAGGCGTTAATTCAAGTTCCTGGGCAAGCTCAGTAACTGTTGCGGCGCGTCCTAAATTTTGGGCGAGATAGCGCTGCGCCTTTTTAATTTTATTGAGTTTTTCGGTAATGTGGATGGGTAAGCGAATGGTGCGGCCTTTTTCCGCAATGGCGCGGGTAATGGCCTGACGAATCCACCAGTAAGCGTAGGTGGAAAAGCGATATCCTTTAGTCGGATCAAATTTTTCCACACCCCGCTGCATTCCGATCGTGCCTTCCTGTATCAAGTCCAGGAGATCCACATTGCGCTTAATATATTTCTTAGCAACGGACACTACCAAACGCAAATTAGCCTCTACCATCTTGCGTTTTGCGACTTCACCAACTGCTATCGTCTGCTGCAACTCTGCCTCAGACACTCCTGCGTACTGCGCCCACTCAGCCTCTGTAGGCTCAACACCCAGGTTAGCAGCCAGTTCTTCTCTTTTTTCTTGCAGTGCCGTGGAGCGCTGAACCTGCTTCCCCAGCAAAATTTCCTGCTCGTGAGTCAGCAGCGGCACGCGGCCAATTTCTCGCAGGTAAGTGCGGACTAAATCCGTGGAAGTCTGAGCAGTCTTCATGGCAGTATGTCGGAGTGTAGATAACGAGGGGGTTGGAGTCATGATGCTAGTGTAGCCAGCCGATTGGGGGTATTGGCAAGCTTTCCGACAGCTAAGGAATATCCGGCAACCCATCCGCTGAGTCAGGGGCGCTGAACTCCAGCTGACATTACGACCGTTCGTGGATCTTAACAGGAATTGGAACGAGTTCTGATTGAGATTGAGCCTGGGCTTGAGTCACTGACTGGATTACAAGCGCAGCCAGAGCAACTGCAGCGACCAGGATAATTGCGAATGTCATATAGTTTCTTAACTTGAATTGTACTATGTTAACTATTGTAACATTTCTGAAAGGATTGTCTACTCCCCCGGATCAATTTTCCGGATCGACCCTTTAAAAGGGCGTGTAAAGAATTTATTTGTAGAGATTAGCCAAAATTTTTTTTTCTGAGTGCATCAAGGGAAACAAAATAGTAGCAATTTTCTCCAGGCGGCTGTATCTGCCTAAAGATCGGTTATGTTAATTTTTCTAAAAATCTACCTATCTCCAAAAAAAAAATCCCCTGCTATGGATGGCAGGGGAGAGAAGTTTGGGAAGCTTTTGAAGAATTAATTAAGAAATTCTTCATTCACAATATTTTGTGCTAGTTAAATGTAGTCTTGCAGAGCTTTGACTTCTAGCGGTTGAGATTTGAGAGAGCGGATGCCAGAGGCGGTTGCTTTGGCACCGGCAATCGTGGTGACGATAGGAATTTTGTAACTCAAAGCAGTGCGGCGGATTAACCGGCCCTCGGCTTGGGCATCTTCCCCAGAAGGCGTGTTAATAATTAGCTGAATCTGCTGGTTTTTAATCGCATCCAGCACATTGGGCCGGCCTTCATAAAGCTTAAGCACCAATTCCACCTCTTTCAGCCCGTGTTCTTGCAAAACGCGACGGGTGCCGGTGGTTGCCAAAACTTTAAAGCCCAACTCCATTAAATCCTTAACAACCGGCACAACGGCAGCTTTCTCCCGATCCGTCATTGATACAAACACAGTGCCAGACAGGGGCAAACGCTGGCCGGCTCCTAATTCCGCCTTCGCAAACGCCGTACCAAAATCGGTGTCAATGCCCATCACCTCGCCGGTGGAGCGCATTTCTGGCCCTAAAATTGTATCCGAACCGGCAAACTTATCAAACGGCAGCACCGCTTCTTTCACAGAAATATGCTGGGGAATAATCTCCTCAGTAAACCCTAAAGACTCTAGAGTTTCACCAGACATCACACGCGATGCCATCTTCGCCAAAGGAACGCCAATCGCCTTAGAGACAAACGGCACAGTCCGAGAGGCGCGGGGGTTGGCTTCCAGAATGTAAACCTGTTCGCCCTGTACGGCATACTGGATATTCATCAAACCCACCACCTTCAGTTCCTTCGCCAGTTCCACTGTCCAAGTCCGAATGGTGTCTAAGACATCCGAGGAGAGGGTTATATAAGGAATTGAGCAAGCCGAGTCCCCAGAGTGAATGCCGGCCTCCTCAATGTGTTCCATGATGCCACCGATGACCACACGCCCTGTATGATCTGCGATCGCATCCACATCAACCTCAATCGCATTCTCCAAGAACTTATCAATTAAAATCGGGTGATCTGGCTCCACCTGAACCGCAAAAATCATGTAGCGTTCCAGCTCAAGGTCAGAATAGACAATTTCCATTGCCCGTCCACCTAACACATAGCTAGGACGCACCACCACCGGATAGCCAATCCGCTTAGCCACCACCAAAGCATCCTCAAAATTTCGGGCCATCCCATTTGCGGGCTGTTTAATATCGAGGTGGCGCAAAATTTTCTCAAACCGTTCCCGATCTTCGGCAGTGTCGATTGAGTCTGGAGAGGTGCCCCAGATTTTAGTCTTCACTCCTGAATCCGGGTTGCTGAGTGCTTGAGTCAGAAACTTTTGTAAGGGAACCGCCAGTTTCAGGGGCGTTTGGCCGCCGAATTGGATGATGATGCCTTCGGGGTTTTCTGCCTCGATGATGTTAAGTACATCTTCTTTGGTCAGGGGTTCAAAGTAGAGGCGATCACTGGTGTCGTAGTCGGTGGAAACGGTTTCTGGATTGGAGTTGACCATAATCGTCTCAAACCCTTGCTCCCGTAGGGAGTAGGAGGCATGACAGCAACAGTAGTCAAACTCAATTCCTTGGCCGATGCGGTTAGGGCCACCACCGAGGATCATGACTTTGCGTTTGTCAGAGGGGATGATCTCGGTTTCTTCTTCGTAGGTGGAGTAGTAGTAAGGCGTTTTGGCTTCAAACTCGGCGGCGCAAGTGTCTACCAGTTTGTACGCCGGCTTGATCCCGAACTGTTGCCGATAGGCGCGGACTTCGTCTTCATGGGTTTTGGTGGCGTAGGCGATTTGCCGATCACTGAATCCTTTCCGCTTAATATCATAAACTTGCTCTTTTGTCAAGCTCTTTAGCTGAGTCCGCTTCAGGAATTTCTCAGTTTGCAGCAAATCCTCCAACTTGTCTAAGAACCAGGGATCAATGCCGGTGAGTTCGTAGATTTCCTCAACCGTCATGCCCATCTGCATAGCGTGGCGAACGGTGAAAATGCGTTCCGGATTGGGGGTTCGCAAACCGGCCCGAATTTGCTCTAAGCTGGGCAAGACCTCTTGCCGGTCGCAACCCCAGCCGGCGCGTCCAGTTTCCAGGGATCGCAGGGCTTTTTGCAGAGATTCTTGGAAGGTGCGACCCATTGCCATCGCTTCTCCCACGGACTTCATCTGGGTTGTGAGGGTCGATGTGGTTCCGGGGAATTTTTCAAAGGCAAACCGGGGGACTTTTGTTACCACATAGTCAATGGTGGGTTCAAAGCTTGCCGGGGTTTTCTTGGTGATGTCGTTGGGAATTTCATTGAGGGTGTAACCGACGGCGAGTTTAGCCGCAAACTTGGCGATCGGGAAGCCGGTGGCTTTGGATGCCAAAGCAGAGGAACGGGAAACGCGGGGGTTCATCTCAATGACGATGAACTCGCCGCTGGCGGGGTTAACGGCAAATTGAATGTTTGAGCCGCCGGTTTCGACGCCAATCTCGCGGATAATTTTAATCGAAGCGTCTCGCAGCCGTTGGTATTCCTTATCGGTCAGCGTTTGCGCCGGCGCAACGGTAATCGAGTCGCCGGTGTGAATCCCCATCGGGTCGATGTTTTCGATGGAGCAGATAATGACCACATTATCCGCCAAGTCCCGCATCACTTCCAGCTCGTATTCTTTCCATCCCAAGAGCGACTGCTCAATCAAGATTTGTGACGTCGGCGACGCATCAAGGCCGGCTTGGGCCATTTCTTCAAATTCTTCTTTGTTGTAGGCAATGCCGCCGCCACTGCCGCCGAGGGTAAAGGCCGGTCGAATAATAATGGGATAGTAGCCGATTTGTTTGGCAACCGCCTTAGATTCGTCCAGCGTCTTGGCGATTCCGGAAGGACAGACGGCTACGCCTATCCGCGCCATCGCCTCTTTAAACAGCAGCCGGTCTTCAGCCATCTCAATAGCCGGCAACTTCGCACCAATTAACTCTACGCCGTACTTTTCCAGAACTCCATTCTTAGACAAAGTCACCGCGAGGTTCAGCGCCGTTTGGCCTCCCATCGTTGGCAGAAGGGCGTCAGGTCGCTCTTTGGCGATGACTTTTTCCACCATTTCTGGTGTCAGCGGCTCAATGTAGGTGCGGTCGGCTGTTTGCGGGTCTGTCATAATGGTGGCCGGGTTAGAATTAACCAGTACCACCTCATATCCTTCTTCGCGCAGCGCTTTGCAAGCTTGGGTGCCTGAGTAATCAAACTCACAAGATTGGCCAATCACAATAGGGCCAGAACCAAGCAGCAGAATTTTGTGAATGTCGTCGCGGCGGGGCATACCTGATTTTAGATTTTAGATTTTAGATTTTAGATTAGCAGTTGCAACTGAGGACTCCGCACTCCCACAAGATCAGGGAAGACGTGACCGCTGATTGCTAAATCCAGTTTATTTTAAGAGGTTTCTACTAGGAGTTGCCGGATTTTATCTGCGAGTTTGCCAATTTTTGATGACATGGTGCATAGGGAAGAATCCAGCCGGTTCCCCTAATCCCTGTGTTGCCGGCTCGAACTTCTGAATTTTCAAAGCCCAAAATAGAAGCCACCGCAGCTAATGAGTTGCAGTGATATCGGGAATCTTTGAGCAAGCGCTTAGTTTTTCCATAACCGGCCCTGGCATCGGCATTTTTCGGGAATTGTTTTACCAGGGCTAGTTTATGGCAGGCAAGATGCCGACAACAGACAGATGAATATCTATCGCAAAGTGACGAACTCCTCTGCCGTTGAGGGATGGATACCAATAGTGGCATCGAAGTCTTTTTTAGTGGCTCCCATATTAATCGCAATTGCCAGACCTTGCATGACTTCAGCGCTGTCTTTGCCAACCATGTGAGCGCCCAGTACACGCTCAGTGGTACTATCGACGACTAATTTCACCATTGTTTTCTCATCAGCGCCGGTGAGACTGTGAAACATAGGGCGGAAACTGGCGCGATAAATCTTCACCGCATCCCCTAATTTTTCCCGTGCTTCGGCTTCCGTTAAACCAACTGTGCCGCCTTCCGGTTGAGAAAACACTGCAGTCGCCACATTGGAATGACTGATATGGCGCGGGGTATGTCCGAATTCGGTATCTGCAAACGCCCGCCCTTCGGCAATGGCAACCGGCGTTAGATTCAGCCGATCAGTGCAGTCACCGACGGCAAAGATATTGGGTTGGCTGGTGCTGCTGTCGGATTTGACGGCAATGGCATCGTTGATGATTTCCACACCGGCATTTTCTAAACCCAGCTTACTGATATTTGGCTTGCGTCCGGTGGCACACAAAATCGCGTCTGCCATGACTGTCTGTTCTTGACCGCCGACTGATACAGTTACCTTCAGCCCGTCTGGTTGCTTTTCGATACTGAGTGTGTGATCTTCTAAACCAGAGATAAAGCGAATCCCGTGTTTGCTCATGCCATCCTGAATGCCGGTGCGAAGATCCTCATCAAACCCGCGCAATATTTTTTCTTGCCGGTTGATCAGAGTAACTTCTGAACCTAGACCGTTCATAATACAAGCGAATTCCACCGCGATATAGCCGGCACCAATGGCGACAAAACGTTTGGGTTGTTCCGGCAAGTGGAACATACCATCAGAGCTGATTGTATACTCCATGCCCGGTCTGTCAGGCTTGACAGGGTGTCCCCCCACGGCAATCAGAATTTTGTCAGCCGTGAATTTGCGATCGCCCACTTCTACGGTATGGGCGTCTAAGAGTTTGCCATAGCCTGGAAATAGCTCTACGCCGGCTTTTTCTAGGAAACTAATATGCAGTTGGCTTAACCGACGAACTTCTTTGTCTACCACTTCAGTCAGTTTTTTCCAGTCGAAACTGGGTTCAACTTTCCCCCAGCCGTAACCCAGCGCATCTTCATAGAGATGGGAGAAGCTTGAGGCATACACCATCAGTTTTTTCGGAACGCAACCTCGAATCACACAGGTTCCGCCCACTAAATCGCCTTCTGCAATCGCTACCTTAGCTCCATAGGAGGCTGCTCGTTTGGAAGCTGCCAGCCCCCCAGAACCCGCACCAATCACAAATAGGTCGTAATCGAAGGTCATAATTAAATTTGCTCCCTTTGTGAGCACTCACAATAACAGCGTGACACACTCTCAATGTTAAGGAGAGCGTTTCCAGTATCTTAGCTGGGAGACCTGCGCGTTTCCCACTGCCGGTGGCAAGGCTTCTGGTTGCTGGGTAAATACTTAAAACGTTTCACCCTCCTTTGACATTGGCCGTGTTTACACTGAAACCTCAGTTCGTATTTCTACTGCCTTTTCAATCTCCTCAATTCGTATTTATACAGATCCATTCAGTGTTCTCATTTCTCGATGTGTACTGATGTGCCGGCGAGAAATCGTTCTTAAGGCTTGTAAAATTAAAAAATACTAAGGAACCTTTTTTCATCGGTATTTTACGGGTTTAAATTATTTAGTGGATAAAGAAAATGGGCAAAACTTGCCGGTAGCGACTTTTACCGATAAACCGATCTACTGATTTTTGGTATTTTAATGATTGAAGAACATTTAGGGACGTTCAATACTTTTTTAGAAAATAGTTGCTTGCAATACAAATAATTGATGACTATCATGATAAAACAACTAAAATTAGATGACAGCGTCGGACAAAATACAACTTGAGTTTAAGCTTATAATAATTTACAAAAAAATAATAGTTTACAAAAATAAATAATTTAATCACGAATAAATTACAAATTAATAGAAACCTAACATAAACAACTGAATTGTGATAAAAAAGTGCAATAACTCATGCCGGTAGCTGCAATGCCTTATACAAATACCCAGCCAGCCGAAATGCCGAGAAAAATTGTGCCGGTGCTTAAAGAGAAGAGAGCGGGAGAAAAGTAAAGAAAAATTTAGCTTTTACTTTATTTCATTCTTTCTATCTAATTATGGTAAAAGACTATTTTCGTATTCAACTACGGCAATCCGTACAATTAGCCTTGCCCTTAGAGAGTGTTTCCGAAGTTATGACTTTAGCCGTGAGCGATATTTGTCCGGTTCCCGGAGTCACATCGGCTTTATTAGGCGTGGTAAATCAGCGCGGACAGTTACTATGGGTGCTAGAGTTAGCAGATTTACTGACTGATTTACTCGGACTTGTGCCCTCATCCATTCAGTATCGAAAGCGTGATCGTTTAACGCTGTTGGTGATCAACCCGAACCCTGCCGGTGCCAAGGCAGATCACGCCTCCCCCAGGCTGGCTTGTGTGGTATCGACGCTTAAAGGCATCGTGTCGCTTAACCCAGAAAAACTTGACCCGATACCAGCCAGCTTTTCACCGGCTTTTAGTTCATTTTTAACAGGTCTCATTGAAATCGAGGATTTACCTGTTGCCGTGCTGAATGTGTCAGCACTTTTCGCGGCTTTGCGTATCGTAGAGAGTTAATCGTAAATTCTAAGCCCTATGTAGGGTCAGGGTTCGATAAAGTCACGCTTCCCTTGCTTAAAAAAAGAAGTAATAGGCACAAACTCAGTATAAATTGTTGAGCGAATCAGTTAGGGATATTTACTACTAGCCAAGCGGCGTTAAAAAATCTAAAATTTAGAATCTAAAATCTAAAATTTAAAATCTAACATGACCCAAAAAAATGGCGATAGTCCTACTCCAATTCTGCAAAGGGCTGAGATACTCGAAGCGCAAGCAGAACGTGACCGGATAGATTGGGCCGCTAAAATACAACTGGCTGAAGCTTTGGATCAAGAAGGTCGCTTTGAGGAAGCCCGGACGCTTTATCAGGAAGTGGTGGCTGCCGATCCTGGGGGTGTATTTGGCAGCATTACCGGCTGCCAAGGGGAGCAGAAGAACAAGGGTCATAGGGACGTGGGTGGAGCTTTTTTAGATGACGTAACGGTGTCTTCGTCTGAATCAATAGAGGCGGGGAACGGGGGAACACAGGAGCATTCTTGGTTAGCGCTTCGCCATTCTTCCTTAAAAATTAAAAATTTTAGATTTAAAATCCCTAAATGGTTTTATAATCAGCCCATTCGCCGCAAGCAACTCATTGCATTACTATTTTCAGAGTTTGTAACCGTATCGGCAGTAGTGGGAATCACGACTTTTTTACTTAATTCACAGTTGCGTCATCAGCTCGTTAACCAAGCCGAATCAGAGCTAGCTGTGACGCAAATGGCTTATGAGATGAAAAATAACCAAATCCTGCTTAGGTTGCAAGGACTATCAGAAACGAGTGCAGTCATGGCGGCTGCCGGCGGCAATTTAACTCCGGCAATTCGCGAGCAAGTTCGGGCAGCTTTAGTCAATGAACTTAAAGGTTTAGATATTGAATCTGCTACGTTAGTTGGGCTAGATTTTCGCATAATCGCGAATGCAAATGCTGACCTGCGAGCAGAACTCTTTAATTTTAACCAGATGGTCAGTCCCGTGTTTGCAAGTGGCCAACCACTGCAAGCCATTGAAATTGTTTCGAGTGGAAAATTAAATGCAGAAAATATTCAGGTAATAGGAAATCAAAGAAATCAAGAGACTTTAATTCACTATACAGTAGCGCCTATTTACTCAAACACAAAAAATGTTACAGGAGCGTTGATTGCCGGAAAAGTTATTCATCAAAATTATTTTCTAATCCAAGAAGTAATGAAGACGTATAATAGCGGATATAGTGCAATTTACTCAACCAAAAATTCGGAACAATTTACGCTAGTAGATTCTCAAGAAAAAATTAAAGATAGCATTCATTCAGGGGGTGCCCTTCCTAAGAACACCTTGCTCACCAAAGCGGTTGAGGCGGATGGTAAAACAGTAAGCGAACGCGTAGCAGTTGGGGGTAAAACTTACACAATGGCTGCTAAGGCAGTGTCAAATTATAACGGTGAGCCGGCAGCAATTTTGGTGCGGGGTATTGAGGAAGCTGGTAAAAATCAGCTTTTAAGTAACAGTTTATTTTGGCAACTCATTTTAATATTGCTGGCTTTAGCGATTAATATTTGGCTAGCAATGTTACTTGATAAAACAATTGCCGATCCAATCAACCGGCTGCAGCAAGCTGTGCGGCAGTTTGCACAGGGAGATCGCACCGCTCAAGCGCCGGTGTTGGCGCAAGATGAGGTGGGGGAATTAGCCCGTACATTCAATCAGTTAACCTCTAGCATTGGTGCAACTGCCGCTGAAATGGAAGAACAAGTGCGCCGGTATGGAAGCGAAGCAGCTTTTCAACAGCGCGAAAAAGAACGACTCCAACAAGGAGTGAACCAGCTATTGCGAGAAATTGAAGGGGCAAAACGGGGGGATTTAACCGTAAACGTGCCGGTGGAGGCAGATATAGAAGCAAGCAACTGTGCGCCTCTGCGCGAACTCGCCGTTTCGATTAACGCCACCATCGGCAGCTTGCGCGAGATTGTCACTCAAGTTCAAGTTGCTGCAAACCGGCTGCACGGATCGGCTTGTAACAGCACCCAAAAGGTGGAAACCCTCTCCCAGGGGGCGAATAACCAAGCAAAAGCAATCGCGGCAACCCTAAAGTCAGTGGCAGACTTGGGGCGTTCGATGCAGTCGATAGCCAGTGCTACCCTGAAAGCCGCTGTGATTGCCCGTCAAGGCGTTGTGGCAGCACAAGATGGTAACCGATCTATGAATCAAACGGTTAATAGCATTGAGCGGATTCATGATAGCGTCAACGAGGCTTCTAAAAAGATGAAACGCCTTGCGGAGTCGTCGCAGGAAATTTATAAAATTGTTAATATTATTTCTGGAATTTCCGAAAAAACAAATCTTTTAGCGTTTAATGCTTCGATTGCTGCCGCCCGTGCCGGCGAACACGGTCAAGTTTTTCGGGTGGTTGCGGATGAAGTGCAGCGCTTGGCAGAACGAGTGACAGATTCAGCAAAAGAAATTGAGCAACTCATTACTACCATTCAACAAGAAACCGCTGAAGCTCTGCAAACAATGGAAGGAAGCCAGCGAAGTGTGGAAACCGGCACACATTTAGTGATTAAAACCCAGCAAACTCTCCGTAAACTAGCCGGGATTAGCCACAATACCAACCAGCTTTTACAATCGATTTCAACGAGTACCGTATCTCAGGCGCAATCCTCACAACGAGTTAACCAAACCATGCAATCAGCAGCCGCTATTGCTCATACGACATCAGGCGAATGTCAAGCGGTTGCCAGCACCCTTCAAGAACTCGTCGAAGTTGCACAAGCCTTGCAAGATTCAGTCTCTCGCTTTCGGGTTGAGGACACCACCCTGTGAGGAAAAAATACATAAAGCGTTAACAATGGAACCTGCAAAAGCAATTTTTAATTCTCAAATTTCATCAATTAATAACTCTACAGACAATAAAGAACGGAAAAAAGCAGCAAGATTTCTATTAAGAAATCAAGAAAAAAGTCTTGATTTTAACGCTACAGACAGATACTTACAAACGGATTTTGCAAAAATTGCGCTCTTGGTTGACTTAGAAGAGTCTCTACAAAACGTTGACAAACTGCTGAATTTAAAACACAATTTTCAAGAAACGAGCAAATGCGTTTCCGAAGAAATTAAGGAGTCACTCACGAGCTTAGTACAAGAATGTCTTCTGTTAGGAAAAGTGTTGAACTTAGTTTGGTTGAAAGACACGGCTGAATTACTTGAGCAGGCGCTAAAAGAGCAGAAGATCCCACTCAATGAGTTGGGAATGACTGCGGTTGCACACATCCGACAGATGAGAGAGGAATTTCTTGGGGAGATGCCGGCACAACGGGAAAGAGAGGAAGAAATTTTGCAACCCTCAACTTCCACGTCCTCACCAGAAATTCCAGAGCGATTTTTGAAATATTTGGTTGTCAATGATAGCAATTTAACTGGAACACCTAGTTTAAATTTGCGGATGCCGGTGGCGCGACTGGATCGAATGTGCAACACGGTTGGCGAGTTATTTATTAATTATGAACAGTTGACTGTCTATCAGCAACAACTGGATCAAGCAAGTCGAAAGCTTAAACAACATTTTCAAAAACTTACTCCTATTTCTGAGCAAACAAGGGCTTTCTTAGATCAGCATTCATCGAAGCGAATAAACCAGGAAGAATTAAACTTAGAGGATGAAGAAATTAATTTAACTTCTCAATCAGCGGCTTTTAATTTTCAAACGCCTACTCAGATACGAGGGTTTCAAGAACTGCTCGTGCAGGTGCGTGAAACCAGAGCTGATGTGGATTTGATTGCCCATGAACTGCAGGAAACTCTGGAGCAGCTACACACCTCTATCGAACGGTTACATGAAGATTTAACCGAGTCGCGTTTGGTTCCTTTTGGGCTGCTGGCAGAGCGGTTTAAGGCTTCTTTGCAAATGCTGAGACAGCAATATCACAAGTCTGTGGAATTGGTAGTTGAAGGTCAAGAAACGTTGGTGGATCAGGCAGTTTTGCAACAATTGCAAGCACCTTTAACACAGCTATTTCGTAATGCTTTTGTCTACGGCATTGAGCTGCCGGCAGAACGAAAAGCTAAAGGCAAATTGCCGATGGCTAAAATCACTTTGTCAGCTGCAATTCAAGGCAGTCATGTTCTTATTTCCCTCGCTGATGATGGGCACGGAATTGATTCTCAAAAAGTATATCAGCGGGCAGTAGAAATGGGGCTAATTTCACCTCTTGATTTAGAATTTGGCGATCAAGAGCCGGCTTTGACGAGTGGTGAAATTCTTGAGTTTCTATTTGCACCTGGATTCTCAACGGCAGCAACGGTGAGCGATCTATCAGGGTGGGGCGTGGGTTTAGATATTGTTCGACATCAGGTTGGGCATCTGCGGGGATCGGTACAGGTTGAAACTGCTGTAAGTCAAGGCACAAAATTTACGATAACGATTCCTTTGACTTTAAGTATTTTGACTTTATTACTTTGCCGGTGTGGGCAACAAACGCTAGCGATTCCATCAATTGATGTTTTAGAGGTTATTAGCTTATCGGAAAGTACGGCACCGACTAAAGATCATTTTAATGCTTTACCATCTCTTCTTTTAGAAGCAGATGAAAGCGGGATGATTCATTGGCATGATCGATCCGTACCGCTATTTTCGTTAATCGAATTACTTCCCTACCGGCGCGTAGATTTACTGCCGGCAGCACCTGCTTTGTCATCTAAATTAGGAATCGTTCTGGATGTATGCGGTGAGCCGGTTGTGGTGGCAGTAGACGCACTTTTAGGAGAGCGAGAACTGGTTTTGAAACCGTTTGATTCAACGGTGCCGGTGCCGATTTATATTGCCGGCTGCACGGTACTCGGAACCGGCGAAGTTGTGCCGGTGTTGTCGCCCAATCAGTTAAATGAGTTAATGAACCAGGCGAAACAAGCAAGACTTACTGACAATTTAATCGGCTCTAACAATTATGAAAAATTTAAAATAAAAAATCAAGATAATCTTTTATATTCTCAAACGATAAACCCTTCGGTTTTAATTGTAGATGATTCGATAACCGTGTGCCGAGCTTTAGATAAATTGCTAAGTGAAGCGGGATATCAAGTGGTGCAGTGCCGCAACGGAAAAGAGGCTTTGGAACAACTTCACCAGTTAGGTGAGAGTTTTGATTTAGTGATTTCAGATATTGAAATGCCTCGTTTAGATGGGTTCGCCTTACTGGCAGAAATTCGCGCTCATCCTAACACCAGGAACTTGCCGGTTGCCATTTTAACCTCCCGTGAAAGTGATTCCCTCCGGCAACAAGCCATGAGTTTAGGTGCGACGGCTTATTTCACTAAACCTTGGGAGCCGGCACAGTTACTCGATGCAATTGCCGTGCTAATCACATCTTGAAATTCCTAATAACGGTGATTCGCTTAATTGTTTTTTTACTAAAGTTAATTTTCAGGTTTTTACAAAACCTGCCGATTAGTCTAAATATTTGTGAAATAAGGCTGTCAGCCTTATTTTTGATATACCTAATAATTTTATCAGAGTTTAATCTTCACCATCTGCAAAATTGACTTTTTCATAAATGTCATGCAAATTAATTTGAAATTTCAAAGAATTTAATTCTAAAACTGCGGTTTCAGATTCATAGTCAGTTAAGATCCATTTGCCATCATTCGTTTGATTGTGCTGCATGACATGATATTTCGTTTGATCAATTAAAATATATTCCTTAAATTCAGGAATTGAGCGATAGTAAATAAACTTATCTCCTAAATCATAATTTTTAGTAGATTTAGATAAGACTTCAACAATTAGCAAAGGATTGGTTACAGTCGTTGTATTGGTTCCCGTATAGATGGGTTCTCCCTGGATTACCATCACGTCAGGATAGGTGTACTGACGATAACGAGGTATCCACAAGCGCACATCACCAATATAAGTATCGTAGTTCTGTCCTCTTAAAGCAAACTTCAAGTTTGCATAAAAGT